>WTCH01000070.1 GCA_013138675.1 Woeseiaceae bacterium
AGGTTCTGGATTCGGTGACGTGGAGCACCTAGCGCTCGCGTTACCGTTACACATGCCCAGCTTGGGCAGAAACCCTGAGTAGGAGAGAGAGAAAATGTCTGACAAGAAAATTGCAAAACCAATTGCCCTGGCTGTGGGCGTGGCGTTGGCCGGATCGTTCGCACTGTCGAGCAGCATTGCCAGCGCCGATACCGTTGGAAGCCCGTTCGCATTGTCTACGCTGAGTGCTGGCTACATGCTCGGCGCCGGCGAAGGCTCCTGTGGTGGCGACAAGGAAGGCACAGAAGCCTCTTGTGGCGGCGACAAGGAAGGCGGTGCCGGCGAAAAGGATGCTGAAGCATCCTGTGGCGGCGACAAGGAAGGCGAAGCTGAAGACAAGGATGCTGAAGCATCCTGTGGCGGCGACAAAGAAGGTGAGGCCGGCGACAAAGAGGCAGAGGGCGCTTGTGGCGAAGGCTCCTGCGGTGGAACGAAAGAGTAACAAACCCTTTCTACGCACTTTGCAGATTAAGCCCGCGCCTTGCGCGGGCTTTTTTGTGATTTACTTACGCCCATGACAAAACCAGTAACACGCTGCAAATGGGCCGAAGGTGTCAGCCTCGACTACATCGAGTATCACGATACGGAGTGGGGCGTTCCTGTTCACGACGACCGCGTGCAGTTTGAGTTCCTGATCCTCGAAGGCGCGCAAGCGGGCCTCAGCTGGTCGACGATACTCAACAAGCGTGAAGGCTACCGCAAGGCATTCGCCGACTTTGACCCGGTAAAGGTCGCTCGCTTTACCGACAAGCGCGTTGAAAAATTATTGTTGGACCCGAGCATCGTGCGCAATCGTCTCAAGGTGAACTCCGCCGTAACGAACGCCAAGGCGTTTCTCGCCGTGCAAAAAGAATTTGGCAGTTTCAGCAAATACATCTGGGAGTTTGTGGGCGGCAAGCCCATCCAGAATCGCTTCAAAAAGGACTCCGATATTCCTGCGACGTCGGCGGAGTCCGATGCGCTTAGCAAGGACCTCAAGAAACGCGGCTTCAAGTTCGTTGGCAGTACGATCATCTACGCTCACATGCAGGCAACGGGCGTCGTCAACGATCACGTCGTCGGGTGTTTTCGTCATAAGCCCTGCCGGCAACTTGCAAAAAGCTGAACGCCGGCGGATCATCGAGGAATCCCGCTAACAAGCAAAAGACGAGGGGCTCTCAATGTCAGACATTGTCTTTGACGGCAAGCCAACGACGACCTTCTGGATCGTCGGCGCCGCCGCACTTATTTGGAACCTGATCGGCCTGGTGTTCTACATCGGCCATGTAACCATCTCACCAGAAGCGCTGGCGGCGATGCCCCAGTTGCAGCAGGACTTCTTCGCCGAGACGCCAACCTGGGCGACGGCAGCGTTTGCGCTGGGCGTCAATGCCGGGGTTCTTGGCAGCCTGTTCCTGCTGTTACGCAAGGCCTGGGCTGTGCCAATGTTTTTACTGTCTCTCGTGTCCGTGATCGTTCAGGACATCGATGCTTTCGTACTTCGTGGCGGGTTCAGCATTGTCGGCGTCAACGGCATCATCATTCCATCGATGGTCGTCGTGATTGCAATCGCCCTGCTGATCTATGCTCGCAGCACCAAAGAAAGCGGCTGGCTGGCCTAATTGCCGATCCGGATCACGGTGATTGCTGACAGGCCGGTCGGCGTGTTGTGGCCGACACCACCAAGATAAATCGTATTCGGTTGCAGTCCGGACCAGTTCACAGTGACCGTATCTGATGTGCCTGCGTTGACGAACGCCGGGCCGGAGGCCGTCATGTTGCCCTGGTCGTCGATAAGGCCGAAAGACCAGGCGAGTAACTGGTAGTTCGCACCCGGGCCACCCGAGATGTTATCCGTTGCGAAGCCGTGCACGAGCGCAGCGTAACGGCCACCGGTCGGTAACAGGAAGCTCACTTCTTCGTTTGATGTCGGCTCGCCGCTCTCACCAATACGGAAGCAGTTGACGTTGTCGGGACAATGGTAGATGTACAGGTCGAGATCATCGTCGCCGTCAGTCAGCGTGTCGAACAAGGAAAATCGCAGATAGGCCTCGTCCACAGGCACATCGATAAGGTGCGCCGTGACACCGTCGGTCGTGCGGAATGAAAACGTCTTGGTCGGATCGTCGTCCACGAAACCATTGATCACGAGCGGCGTGCGCAGGCCGTGCACACTTGGTATGTAGGCGCCCGTAAAACCGAACTCTACCGGGAACCTCAACGTTCCATCGGCACCGAAGTCCGTAACCTGTACGGGCGCCGTGATCGTAATGGGACGCACAGCCAGGGTGCTGTAAACGGAGTGATCGTTGTTCTCCCAGGTCAGCGAACCGAAGCGCCACGAATCGAGTGGTCCGGATTGCATGCTGAACGTCACGTCGAACGTCGCAGAAGCGCCAGGCTGCAGAGAAAGGGTCTGTGGCGCAATGGTTACGCCGATGCCTGCCGGTGGAACGACGTTGGCTGTAAAGGTCTCTGACTCGTCACTGACGTTTGTAACACGACGAGTGACCACGCGTTCGTTGGCGAGTCGCCCGACGGAGATCGACGGTTGGTTGAGGTCAGCACCGGCGAACGACAGTCCGGCAGCAGCAAGGTCATCACAACGCTCTTCCGATACAGCAGGCGATGCGGTGCCACAGGCGAAGGCGTCGAACTCGTCATCAGTGACGTCGTAAACCAGGCCCGGGTCCACAGCGTCATTCGGCACGATGTGTCCTGCCCCGAAGTCGAAAGGAAGAGCCTGCGTTTCATTGTCACCAGCCGTCACAGACTGACGGGCCGTCGTCATTAGCGCCGATTTTATCGCAGCCGGACTCCAGTCCGGATGCGCCTCCATTAACAGCGCTGCCACTCCCGCAACATGTGGCGTGGACATTGACGTACCGGACAGATACGCGAAATTCTCGCCGGACATGGCGTTTGCAGCATTCGGCGCAAAGCCGGCAAGTATGTTGACACCGGGCGCCGTGACGTCAGGCTTGAGAATATCTGCGACCGGACCGGGACCGCGTGCTGAGAACGAGGCCATCTTGTTGCCGGTCTCGACTTCCGTGATAAACAACTGCTTGTCGAGCAGGACGGTGACGATCTTGCCGGCATCAATTTCGGCGAGAATCAGGTTGCCGTCCGCCTGCCCTATCATTACAGCAGGGATTTCCGAGAGGCCCGGTGTACCGTTCATCACGATCGGGTCGCCGGCGATGTTGTAAACAAGCACCGCGATGGCACCGGCGTCGTCCGCGTGGGCCACCTTGAGGTCGAAGCTGCAGCCGCCCCGCTGAATCAGTGCGATCTTCCCGGATACGTCGGACCCGTTTGTCAGTGGTTCGCAGGCATCGCTGGTCGTTCCCGGCCCGCCGTCGTCGAGCGTCTCTTCGCCGTCATCAGCCAGCACGAGGCCACCGTCAACGGGTCCGACCTCCAGCAATGCTGGCGTAAAGTTGGCCTCCTTAACGGCGTATTTTCCGGCGAGAGAAAGAGGCAGCTTGATCTCAAGCGCTTCGATCGAGGTCTCACCATCGCGACTCGACGCCGCTGCGGCGATTACCCAGGGACTGCCGGCGGGCGAGCCAATCGTTCCGAGATTCGGGCCTTCATTTCCCGCGGCGACAACGGCAAGAACGCCGGCTTTCGTGGCGGACATCAGCGCCAGGTCGTCGGGCGCTACCAAACTCAGCAGTGAGCTGCCAACCGAGTAGTTGATGATGTCGACGCCATCGGCAACAGCAGCATCAATCGCATTGGCAAGGTCGGACGTGTTGCAGCTTGCACGCTGATCGCCCGGGCGTAGCCAGCACGCCTTGTAAACCGCAATCCTCGCGCGCGGCGCGATTCCTTCGACGCGATCGATGAACGAACCAAAGATGGATGCTTTGACACGATTTCCGGCTGCGGTCGTGGCCGTATGTGTGCCATGTCCGTCCGCATCGCGTGCCGAGCGAATTTCACCCTCGTCGATCGGACCCGAGGCTTCTGCGCCGGCCACGTAATAGCGCGCACCAATGAGCTTGTTGTTACACGCCGTGTCGTCAAAATCTTCTCCTGCAATGCAGGCGCCGTTCCAGTCGACCGGTGGTTCGAAGACCAGTATATCTTCGCGCTTCTTGAAGCGCCTGCAGAGCCAGCGGCCGAGTAAGGTATTTTCGGCCCAGTCACCCTGGCACTGGCGGGGCTGGTCCGTTTTGGTGTCCTCGAGCGCCGGATGCTCGGGCGCGATGCCGCTGTCGATGACGCCGATGATAATGCCTTCACCGTCGAGGCCAGGCGCGCCGCGCAGCCCTTTGCCGCGGTCAAAAAGCTCAAGAAAATCAAGGCTATAGTTAGTTGCGAGAGGGCGGATTTCGTCTTCCCAGACGTGCAGTACCTCAGGCAGGCTTTCGAGTTTGTGCGCCTGTGCGGGATGCATTTTGGCTGCGAAACCGTTCAGACCGAAGCGAAAACTGTAAATGAGCTCGGTGCCTGAACCTGCGCGTGCGATGACCTGTTCCTGTGCCTTCGAGAGGCGTGCCGTATAGCTCTGGATAACGGGGCTTGCCTTGTCGAAGCGCACGCGCGACACGGCCTTTGCGCCTGGCTTGGCCGCCGCTGTGAGTAGTGACGCGTGATGGTCAGCAGCAGACGGCATCGCCAGCTGCACGATGTAGACCTTGCGCGTATTCGGATCTTCCGACCCGGCGAGGCGAATCGCGCCAAGGCTGCCCGCATCGCGCAGCTCCGACGCATTCTGAGCGGATACACCGAGAGGTATCAGCAGCATGAGCAGCAAGATGTGACGCAAGGACATGGTTATTTGTCTTTGTAGCCGCCCAATTCCTCGGTCGAGAAACTGACGCCGAGGCCGAGCGCAATGCGATTGACGAAGTTAAAATAGCCGACGACCAGCGTCAGGTCGAGGATGTCTTTGTCGGTCAGACCCACCGCCCGCAACTCTCCGAGATCGATCTCCGTCATGGCAGACGGGGCCGACGTGAGTTTCTCCGCGTGCCGTACGATATTGCTCAGTCGTGGCTCAAGCGTTTCCAGCCCATCGGCCGACATGAGCAGCTCGAGTGTCTCGTCATCCTTGATGTAGCGACGCAAGGCCTCGGCATGATGGTTAACGCAATAGGCGCATTCATTGGTCGCCGAGACGACAACGGCGACAGCCTCCCGCTCGGCGCGGCTCAGCCCGGACGCGTCAAACATGACGGTCATATACAGATCGAGATGATTCGCCATGGCCTCCGGGTTGAGGCTATGGACCTTGAGGATATTTGAGACCTTGCCGCGCTTTTTTAAGAGCTCGGCGTAGATTGCCTCAAGTTTTCCTTCTGCGTCATCAACGTCGACTTCATCAATCCAGGACATCGCTCATCGCCACCGTAGCCCCTATGGGGCCTTTAAGACGCTCCCGCTCGCACCGCACTTCGAATCTCTCGACGTTACCATTCAGGGCGGCAAAAGAGAACGTCCGGCGTGCCGGCACGTAGGTCCATTAGGACGAAACTTGCGTCTGATATCGAAAAAGCCGGTGTTACTTCGTAGCCAGCCAGTCCTGCGGCTGCAGGTAATCGCGGTACAACGTATCTTCAGGCGAGCCGGCCTCGGGTTGCCAGTCGTAGTCCCAGCGGACCAGTGGCGGCAGCGACATCAGGATTGACTCGGTTCGCCCGCCTGACTGCAGGCCAAAAATCGTACCCCGGTCGTAGATCAGGTTGAATTCGACGTAGCGACCGCGGCGATACAACTGGAATTGTCGCTGACGGTCACCGTAGGGATGATCCTTGCGATTGCGGACAATCGGCCCGTAGGCGGGCAAGAAGCTGTCGCCGGCCGACCGCAAGAACTCAAAACTGCGTTCGAACCCGTGTTCGTTGACGTCATCAAAGAACAGCCCACCGACACCGCGCGTCTCATTGCGGTGTTTCAGGAAAAAATACTCGTCACACCAGGACTTGTAGCGCGCGTAGAGGTCATCACCAAAAGGATCGCACGCCGCTTTGGCGGCCTGGTGCCAGTGAATGACATCTTCTTC
>WTCH01000159.1 GCA_013138675.1 Woeseiaceae bacterium
TGAGGGATCCTCGGAATCCGTAGCGACGATCACCGCGCGCATCTAACCCGGTCAGGATACCCGAAAGGCGGACTTGCTACAAGCCGAGCGGGCTTGACAACGACTCGTGAATAGGGTCGATCTTCAACGTTGCGAACGCTTTTCCCTCATGTCGGTCGAATCGCGATCCGCTTCCGTGGCTGCCTCGATACGAACGCAAGACGCGCTTGCATCATGAAAATTCATTAGCTTCTCAATCGAGAATTCGACTTCACCAATATTCGACCGATCTTTTAAACGGTCTTTCTCGAGTGTGCGTTTCCTGGCCGTCATCGTAACCTCCAATCCGGTTTCGCAAATGATTCCTGTTTAACTTTCTGGTGATCGCACGGCGTGGCCTTCAGTGCCCGTACATACTTCGAGATACCGACAAGTTAACTCCACTCTGCCAGAAAGTTCTCCCTCTCGGTCTGCACTACGCTGTCGTTGCCTTTTTCCAGAACACGAAGGCACCATGCCCCGAAGTTAGGCAGTGCCCGGTTGTCGGCATACTGGGACGTGTCGTGAATGGTCTCGGGGATCAGTTCTCGGCGTGCAACACCGATAGGTTGAATCGATAGTACAACCACACGGCGTACCGAGTAATTTCCAGTGGGCATCGATGGCGTTTATATAGGCTAGTGTGTCTATTCGTCCAGGGATTCTCGCCTGGAGACAGTTACTTTGTTAGTACCATCGGAAGGGCAGAACCAATGGAATCGTTTGTGTATAGTGCGGTCAGGCAACATGGTCCCATGGCGAAATCTGTAAACAAACAGGTGTGGTAATGCGTAGGAACGGACCGAAAATCCGAGACTAGCCGATCTTCCGGAACTGAGCTTTGACTTTCCGAATCCCGGTCATTCAGAGCACCAGAATCGAGTCCTCCGTCTTCATCGGTTAACTACAATGCCTTCTTTCCATCCCGGAACGAATGCTACACATACAACGATAGTGCAAATGTACCAACCCGGTTGCGAGATAGGGTGGCACAGTGAGCCAGCATTCTAGAGTTACATGCGGGTGGAAAGTGTGGCGGCAAGCGTAGCCGACAATCATACCTACGATGTAGTCGTTATCGGGTCCGGCGCGGCCGGTTTGTGTGCTGCCTTGAGTGCGAGTGCACGAGGTTCGCGAGTCCTGGTGCTCGAGAAGTCCGATCTGGTTGGTGGCACGAGCGCGATGTCGGGAGGCGGCGTCTGGGTACCGTGCAATCACTATCAGGCTGGAGTCGGTTCGCATGACTCTCGCGAGGAAGCACTCGAATACATTCGCGCAGTTGCGCCGCAAGGCTGGCACAACGTAGAAGAACCCCTGTGGGTCGCCTTCGTCGACCATGCACCGGAGATGCTCAGGTTCATCGAAAAGGCGTCACCGCTTCGGTTCGCCCCGTGTCTCGAACCTGATCCATACGTCGAGTCACCCGGCGGAAAGCGCTTCGGCCGCATGGTCTCTCCACGACCCATTTCGGCCCTGTCGCTCGGCTCCTGGCGCAAGCGCATTCGCGGACCGATGTTCTCACCCTGGATCAATTATCACGAGATACATGAGAACAACTTCTATGCGCAGTCGACTCGGGCTTTGCTTCGACTGGCACCGAAAATTTTCTACCGAATGGTGACCGCCAAGCGGGTTATGGGCAACGCGCTCATGGTCGGACTGCTGAGGGGATGCCTCGAACGTGGCTGTGCGGTCTGGACGGATGCTCCGGCACGGCGGCTCTGCCGGCGGGATGGGCGTGTCGATGGCGTCGAGCTCGAGCGCCGCGGTGTGCCGATGACAGTCCGCGCACGCAAAGGCGTCGTGCTTGCCTCAGGTGGTTTCGAGTGGAACGCACAGATGATGGCCGAGCACTTTCCGGGCCCGGTCGAGTGGACAGGTAGTCCGACGACGAATACCGGCGACGGTCAGCGGATGGCAGCGGAGATCGGGGCGATGCTCGACCGAATGGATCAGGCACTGCTCTACGGGACGACCGCCACCCCATATGAAGGTGGGGTGCGCGGCGTACCGGCCGGCGACTATTGCATGCCGCACTCGATGGTCGTGAACCGACATGGTCAGCGCTTCATGAATGAAAAGGCGATGAACTTCGGACTCGCCTTCAATGAGAGGGATCCCGACTCCGGTGCGCCGCTGCATCTGCCCGCCTGGCGGATCTATGACAGTCAGTTCGCTTCCAAGTATCCGTTGGCGTTACCGAAGACGAACAAGTTCGCCACTCGCTTCGTGGATCGAACGCTGCGGGGTCTCGCGGGGCAGATCGGCGTAGTTCCCGCAGGCCTCGAGGAGACAGCAGCCCGCTTCAGCGGCTTCGCCCGTACCGGACGGGATGACGATTTCGGACGCGGCGAGACGTTTTGGGATCGGCAGCGGATGGCCGACCCGAATAACGAGCCGAACCCGACGCTCGGCAGCATCGAAGTGCCGCCCTTCTACGCCTATCCCTTCAAGGCCAGTTTTCTCGGCACGAAGGGCGGAGCACGCACCAATGAGCGAGGTCAGGTCATCGACCGGGGAGGCGCGGTGATCCACGGGCTGTACGCCGCAGGTAACGTGATGGCCAATCCATTCGGTACCAAGGCCGTCGGCGCGGGTACCACCTTGGGGCCATGCCTGACGTGGGGCTACATCTGCGGGCTCAATGCGCACCAGAATCGGCACTGAGCCGAGCGGCGCCTCTCGAATGGGCACCGATAAGAATTGTGGCCTGGACGGCCTCAATGACCGCGGACCTATGGCCGGGCCTCCAGGATTATGTTGAACGGCGTCTCGGTGGCGCGGCGGAAACTTCCGAAGCCGCCGGCCTCGGCGACCTCGCGTAACCGGGCCTCGCCGGCCTGGGCGCCAAGCGCCGTTCCGGTTTCCTGGGCCAGCGATGTCGGCACGCAGACCATGGTCGAGGCGGAGTAGTACAGCCGGCCGACCGAATTGAGGTTGTCTTCAAGGGCATCATTGGCCATCGGCTCGATGATCATGCAGGTGCCGTCGGGCGCCAGCGATTCACGGGCATGCGCCATGGCGCCCTGGGGATCGCCCATGTCGTGCAGGCAATCGAAGAAGCAAACCAGATCGAACTCGCCGGGATATTCCTTGGCCAGGCCAACCTCGAAGGTGACGTTCGTCAGGCCGTGGGTTTCTGCGTGATCGCGGGCTTCCGAGATCGAGCCATCGTGAAAGTCGTAACCCATGAAGCTGGAATTTGGAAAAGCCTCGGCCATGATGACCGTCGAGTGGCCGTGGCCGCAACCGACATCGGCGACCCGCGCGCCCTTCGTCAGTTTCTCGACAACACCATCGAGGGCCGGCAGCCACTCCTGCACCAGACTGTGCCGGTAGCCCGGCCGAAAGAACTTGGCGACGGCGCAGAACAGACAGCCCGGCTGATTGCCCCAACCGACGCCTTCGCCCGTTTTGAACGCCGCTTCGAGGGCCGGCTGGTTCGATACGTTGGATGCCGCGCAATCGAACGCCGCGACCATGTAGACCGGGCTGTCCTCGTCGGCCAGCACCGCGGCCTGCTCCGGCGGCAGTGAAAAACGGCCGCTCTTCGGATCGTAGGCGACATAGTTGGACGCCGCCTGGGCCGACAGCCATTCGCGCAAATAACGCTCGGCCAGTCCCGTCGCCTGGGCCAGCTCGCCCGACGTCAACGGGCCGTCCTTGTGAAGCGTTTTGTAGAGGCCAAGGGCATCGCCGATGCGCACCAGGGGCACGCTGAACGCGCCGCCCAGGTCCCGTAGCATCTGGCCCAAGAATTCGTCGAGTTTCTGTTCGTTCATGACCTTCCCCTGCTTGATCTGCCCGTAACCATTGACCCCGCATCCAACTTACCCGTGCCGCGCTTGACCACGAAGAGGCAGAACATTCAAAATAGAGGCAAATCGACCACAAGGGATGCTCGGCCAATGGCCAAACACCGGCCGATCACGATAAACATTCTGGCAACGCCAGACTCGACAGCCGCGACCCTCTACGGGCTGTTCGAAGTCCTCAGCACGGTCGGCCTTGCGTGGGAAAATTACGTCAGCGGGAAGCCGGACAATCCACAATTCGATGTGCGCATCGTCGCAGCGTCAAAGGAGCCCTTACGATGCGCCGGTAATTTCCTGTTATCACCGCATTGCAGTATCGATGAGGCTGGAGTCGCTGACATTGCACTCATTGGCAGTCTCGCGGTATCGAACGCGCCTCCCATAAAAGCCCTCGATAAACGGGAACTCGACTGGCTTTTGCATCAACAAAGCCGGGGCGCGACAAT
>WTCH01000043.1 GCA_013138675.1 Woeseiaceae bacterium
ATATAACGCCGCCTCGATCAGTGCGGAGATACCGCCCAGCTTTTGTAGATTACTAATCATCTATCAGTGGCTCCTTTGGGTCATTACCAGCCGCTGAGTATACCTTCACCGAGTGTCTGCTTTGGGGCGTAAAGCGGACACTCGGCAGCGAATTTTCGAGGCACAATTTCTGAATGTCTGCTTTCACCTAAAGCGGTCGCTCAGCGGTGGTGTCATGAGGGGCTGCTTCCGGCCAGGAGCGGTCGTTCAACAATTCGAATCTGTCGTCAGTGGAAAGGCACCAATGTCCAAGGGTTGTTGTTGATAATTCTTACTGCTTCGATGCTTCAAGCACTTGGTCCGCGATTTCAATTCCATCCGCCAACTGCAGTGCGAAAGATTCAAAATAGGTGATCGAATTCGCGAGCAAATCGACGAAATAATTATCTCGCCGAAGCGCGACCAAAGTGTCCTGCAAATCAGTGGCCCCTGGGATTTTCGGGTCCGCCTCTTCATTTAGGATAGCCGACCACACACCGTGCCCTGCGGCCCTTTCAAAAACTGCAATCATCATCACGCTCACATCTTCGTGATCGTCGTCAATTTCATTCGGAAATTGCGCCCACGCGATGAGCGCATTAGCCAGCTCTCTATCCGCGATTTTTTCGAGGTTGCCACCGGTCAGGAACCCTTGCAGCGCAATCTCACCGGGATCAAATGGGCTGGGTATAACGAATGACCGACTGATAGCCACGACCGTGTCCCGGGGAAGAGTCGCTAACTCATCTGGACTAAGGCTTAAGAATTGCCTCATGCCATCGATGCGGAACTGGTTTCTTTGAACGGCGCTATTTATTTCTTCGCGCGCCTCCGATACTTCAGCGACAATGTTTTGGATAGCTGCTACAAGCCGGGCTCGCTCGGAGCGGTCGTCCCACCAGGCATCTATGGCAAAGGCCAACAATATGCTTGCGACGATTGCAATGCCTTCAATCGCAATGTGATTCCAACGAATTTTTTGGATTGTACTCATGTACTAATATCCACGCAGCGTACGGCTGCTTCGGGTCATAAGCGGTCCTTTCGACCAAGTTTAGCCGAATGTCTGCTTTCGGGGGTAAAGCGGACATCGTATGTGAATCTGGCGGGCACAAAAAACCCGGCGCATGGCCGGGTTTTCGTTGATTGGTAGCGGGGGCAGGATTTGAACCTGCGACCTTCGGGTTATGAGCCCGACGAGCTGCCAGACTGCTCCACCCCGCATCGGCAGGAGCGCATACTACTGGCAAGTCAGCGCATTGACAAGGCTATTTGGGTGCAAAGTGCCCACAGCCAGCCAGGAACGATTCCGAGAGCCAGAACGGCGACGCCATTAAGGCTCAAAACAAGCCGTGTATCGTTGCTGGCCTGCAGCACGGCCTGGTCTTCGGCCTCTTCGAAGTACATGTACCAGATGACCCTGAGGTAGTAATACGCGCCTACGACCGATGCCAGGACCATCAGGACAGCCAATCCCGGGTAGCCCGAGCTCAGGACCGCATCGATGACGTTCAGCTTGCCAAAGAAGCCGATGAACGGCGGCACACCGGCCATGCTGAACATCAGGAACATCATCATCAGCGCGAACCATGGGCTGCGCGCATTGAGACCTTTGAAGTCAGACAGGTTTTCAGCGTCATACCCGCGTCGGCTGAGCAATATGATGATGCCAAATGCACCTGCGGCAGCGACGATATAGGTCAACGTGTAGAACAGGGCCGCCGCATTGCCTTTCTCTGTGCCACAGAAAATAGCTATCAGAATGAAACCGACGTGGGCGATAGTCGAGTAACCCAGCATGCGCTTGATGTTGGTCTGAGCGATTGCGACGACATTACCGACAAGCAATGACAGCACTGCGACCACCATGATCATGTCGGCCCAGACGTCGTGCAGGCCACCGAGGCCATCTACGAGGACACGAATCGTGAACGCCAGCGCTGCAAGTTTCGGTGCCGATGCGATGTACAACGTAACTGGCGTACGTGCGCCCTGGTAAACATCCGGCAGCCACATATGAAACGGCACGGCGCCGAACTTGAATGCGATGCCAACAATCAGGAAGGCCAGGCCGAACCAGAGTGGCAAGCTGTTCAGCCCCGGGTCTGCGGCGATCACGGCGGCAATCTCGTCCAGCTTGATCGTGCCGGTCACGCCGTACACCCACGAAATACCATAGAGCAATGCACCTGATGCGATTGCGCCAAGCACGAAGTACTTCATCGCGGACTCGGCCGAGGTCGCGTTGTTGCGGTCAATTGCTACCAGCGCGTACAACGACAGCGCAAGCGTTTCGAGTCCCAGGTACATCGTCAGCAGGCTATTGGCAGAGATCATGATCATCATGCCGAGCAGCCCGATGAGCCCGAGCACGTAAAACTCACCTTTGTGCAAGTCGTTTACACGCAGGTAGTCGCGCGAGTAGAGGAATACGACGGCCACGAATCCGGTGGCTGTCACCTTCAGTATCTGCGACAAGGCGTCGCTGATGTAAGCGCCGCTAAAGACAATGGTTGGCTCAACCGGGGCGGTAGCGGCCAACACCCATAATGTAGTGCCGAGAGAGACAATCGCCATCCAGAACGTCGCCACGCGATGCTCGTCGTCGACAAACAGATCTGCAATCAGCACGGCGCAGATGAGGCCCAAAAGGGTCATCTCCGGTGCAGCTGAAATGTAGGCCGTCA
>WTCH01000289.1 GCA_013138675.1 Woeseiaceae bacterium
CCCGAGGTCAAGTCATCCACTAGTGGATGTCCTTGTTTGATTACGATCAGCAAGCGATCAGAAACACTCACCAAATCGAAATTGGAGAGTTGTCCATAACACCGTGAGAGACCTGAACTACCAACTGAAACAACTGTGCCGTTACAACCGAGATGGAAGTTACGGCACCCAGGTACAGCGTGAGCGCATGCTCACACTGATCGCGAACCAACTTCATGACGCCGGATATCGGAGAATGAATGCCAAATCCTTGAGACCGAAGCACATTGAGGCGCTAACCCAGCTCTGGCTGCAGTCGGGAACTGCGGCAGGAACCATGAAAAACCGCATGTCCGCCATTCGTTGGTGGGCGCGCAAGGTCAATAAGCAAAATGTCGTGGCACGCTCGAACGATCATTATGGTCTACCGCGCAGGCAGTATGTATCCGGCGCCTCCAAGGCAAAGACCATTGAGTCCGAGCATTTGACACGAATCACGGATCCCTACGTCCGCATAAGCCTCGAACTGCAACAGGCGTTTGGGCTCCGGCGAGAGGAAGCGATCAAGATTCAACCAGGCATAGCGGACCGGGGCGAAATGCTCTGGCTGAAGCCCTCCTGGACCAAAGGCGGTCGGGAACGTGAGATCCCGATCCGCACCGAGGAGCAACGGGACATACTGGAACGCGCCAGAAAGCTGGCCGGCAAGGGATCACTTATCCCCAGCCACAAGACCTACGTTCAACAACTTCGACTCTACGAGGGCCAATGCATCAGAGCAGGCCTCTCCCGCATGCACGGTCTGAGACACGCGTATGCCCAACGGCGATTTGAGGAACTCACCGGATTCAAAGCACCAACTGCAGGCGGCCCGAATAGACAAACCATGACCGCGGATGAACTCGCGCTCGATAAGAAAGCGCGAATGGTAATCAGCAAGGAACTCGGGCATAACCGTGAGGCGATCACGGTCGTCTACCTGGGCCGGTAGTCGAGATTTGACGATGAATCCGACCTACTTCGGCTTGCTGGCAGAATTTGGCGAGTCAGAGATTCCACTGGAGCGCGTTTGCGAAAAATACTTCGGATTATCCACTGCAAAAGCCAAGCGCCGCGCATGCCTTCAGCAACTGCCTATCCCTGCGTACCGAACCGGTTCTCAAAAATCACCCTGGCTCATCAGTGCGATTGATCTCGCGAATCACATCGATGATCAACGTTCTATTTCCGCACGCCAGTGGGCGAACATGAGATAGCGCGTCCTACCGCCGACAATTGCGCAAATTGGACGCACCATGTCGCACTTCAAGCGGTGCGACACGAAAAAAACACCCGCTTTAACTAATTGAATAAACTACTACTTTTCGAAAACGATGCCCCTGCTCCATCATCGGGGCGACGTAGATCTTGTTCTTCATTGTGGTTCTTGGTTGCGTTAACGGACGGCTGAGAGCAGCCGCCAATGCTACCCCAACATGGCCGTCTCCTTCAGCTTATTCAGGTTTGGTTCAGCGTCCGCCGAGTAGCGTGGTGGCTGACCTAAGCAATCACCGTCGCAGCCACACTTCAAGGGAGATGGCGATATGGATTTTCTAAAAGCCAGGCGCATTGCGTTCCTGTGCCCGTCGCTGGCCATGATCATGCTGGCCGGCCCGACCTTTGCCGACACGAATTCCCCTACGATTCGCCTGTTTCCGACGACCGTCGTCGAGGACCTGCGTCAGACGAGTTCTGTCGCGAAGGAAATGGAAACCGGCCTGCAGGACGTCATCGGTCAGCTTGACCAGCAACAACAGCTGTACCACGAGAGCAAGTGCGATGGTGCGGAAGACGACCCTGGGTGCCAACGCCTCGCCAAGCAGATTGGCGCAACCTACCTCGACATGCTCGGCATCATGGAAGATCGACTTCCGGATATGGAACACACCGTCAACAACACCCGGCTGAGTCTCGAGAAACGCCTTCGCAGCGAGTTAGGTAACAAAATGACCTCCTGGACGCTGCAGGAGACCTTGCTCGGTGGTAATCCGCCCAAAGACGCGGCGGCACCAACGCCCAGTCTGCGTGGCCGCTCAGGCATGCGACTCAGTGAGCGCTTCAGCCAATACTACAAATTGGTCGCCTCATCGAGCAGCCATACCGACCAGTCACTCGCGGTTCTTGCATCCGATATCTATCTCGACATGGAAGAGACGAGCCTGCTGATTGCACGTACACGGGAAGAGATCGCCCGCGCGACGCTTATCGAACAACTCAACCAGTCGTTCGGCACCATCACGCCAGAGATGATGGAAGTTGTCGGCGGCGTGAAATCCATCCTGTTTGGCGACGATACGAGCCTTGCACCGATTGCCGGCCCGCCGCCGGGCAGTGTCGAGCAGGCCTATCGCAGCCCGCTGCAAAACTAACCCAATTTTCTGGAGATCGAGCCATGAAAACCCTGAGCCTGCTCGTCGCACTTTCGGCCCTGATTCTCGCTTCGTGCGCGACGTCGCCGCCGCCGTGTGACAGCCCGCAAACCCGCAACCTTAGCGCTGCTGTCGATGATGTCAAAGACTCACTGTCATCAGGTTGCGCCGCACACTTCGATCGTTACTACGACGACCTGTTGCGTACGGCCGAAGGCGATCCAAAGCCTGGCAACAAACGAGTATTCAGTGAATTTCTCGTCTGGTCTGCAGACGAAGGACTGCTCAGTCAGCGGCAAGCGAAAGACCACTACAACCGATATTTCAATGTGAAGTTCATGACATTGCAGAGCGACTACAATAATTGTTCGCATACCTGCCCGCGCCGCGACCGTGTCATGCTGGACATGGAGCGCGAACTCAGTGACAAGGAGCGCGGGCTGCTCAAGGTCAGTCTTGATAGTGATGGTTACTATCGCGCCGACGAACTGTTCCAGGAAGTCGAACTCGTCCTTGAGGCAACCTGTACAGCCTGTTCCGCAGGTCAGTAGGCGGACGTCCCACGATGTCTGCCAGTCAAGGACGGCGGTTTCTGCGCGGCCTCACTACAGGCGCAGCGGGCACGTTTATCGGCGGTAGCGCGCTGCTCTACCTGCTCAGCCGCTACGAGATCATTGCGTTCACATCTGAACGCATCCCCAGCCTCGGCGGGTGGCTCGATTGGGCCTATATGAATCTCGGTTCGTCGATCCCGGTATTTGCTTTGCTCCTGATGGCGTTCTTCGTAAGCCTTAGCCGGTTACGTCGTCTTCTCGAAGACGACCAGCCCGCAAACCGGGTCGTACAACTCGATCATCTGACCGATATCTGGACGACACTTTTTTTTGGTACCGGTGTGATCTGGACCGCGATTGGTATGCGCAGCGCCCTCATATTTGCACTCGGTAGTCCAGAGTCCACGGTGCAGCTCGGTGCCTTCGCAGTTCTTGAACGAATGGTCGAGGGTGGCATTCTGCTGGCCCTGTCCACGACGATCTTTGGCGGTATCGGCGGCTACCTGATGCGGGTGTACAAAGCCGTTACGCTCGGCACGCTACTGCAGCGCTACTACGATCAAGCAGCACGTGCCGATACATCCAGCATGCGAACGTCGCTGCAACGCATAGAACAGCATCTCAAGGTTCCAGACAGGCCAGCCGACATTAGCGACGAGGTAACGACATGACTCGCTCGCCGTTGTTCTATCCACTCAGTCGCGGCATGGACTCCGAAGCTGGCGGCGTTGCCGATCTGCAAACCGACGTCATGCGGTTCATGGCGATTCTCGCGCTGTGCCTGGTAGCAATTTTTGCGCTCGTGCAGAGCATTCCCGTAAATACAGTCGCACCGGAAATACCTGCAGCAGACGTTCCAGCAGCCGTTGCCACCCCTGAACCCGCACCCGTGCCAGCCCCCGAACCCGTAACCGTACCTGACCCTGTGCCCGAACCCGAAGTGCTTGAATCTGTCGTGGCGACACCGCCCAAACCGGCAATGCCAAAGCCCGACAGGGGATTCACATTGAAGTTTGAAACGGACCTGGCCTTGACACGGCTTGTCGCTCGAAACGAGGTGGGGCTATACGCCATCGGCCTCGAGAAGTCCTTACGTATGAACGTCAATCGTGGGCGCCTGAGTTTTTGGCCCGCATCGATTCCGAATGAGTTTCACGAAATGGACGCCGCGACCGTACCTGAAGACGTAGTGCTCGCCCTGCGACGCTCGATGGGCCTCCAAAGCGAGTCTATAAAATGGGGCGTCACCCTGCCCCCGGACATGCAGGATCAACTGACACTTTTCATGAACACCGCTGAGAGCGGCACGTTGCTTATAACAGCGCGTGGCGATGTGCAGCTGGAGCAATGACGTGACGTTCTGCTTACGCTGCGCGAGCCTGATTTTGGTCGCCGTCTTGATTGTCGCGGCACCGCGCCCGTCCTGCGCGCGACAAACGACTGCCGATGACTGGATCTCGGAGACTGCAGTTCCCACCCTATCGGCGCAACTGTCGACGCACCCGCGATTCAAGGGAGAGTCCGTGCGCGTTGTGGTTTTCGTCGACGGTAAACCGGCACCGCTTAGCAATGCGCTGGCAATCTCTTTTCGAGACGAGCTGGCCGATGCGATTATTGCCGTGCCAGGCATTCGGATTTCACCACCTGTTTCACGAGACAACGATATCGACTGCGCCGTGAATGACGCGCATTACTACGTCGGTTTGCAGATCTCAAGAACCGGCAAAGAGCGATTCCGAATCGACCTGCGCGCGCTCGATCTCGAAGACCAGGCCTGGGTGGCTGGCTTCGATCCCATCTGGGAAGGTTCTTTGTCGCGCAGCCAACAACGTGCTTTCGATAAGCCAGGTGCGGATGCCTCTTTTCTTGGTGAACGATCCGTACCGTTTTCCGTGTCCGAATCCGACATGATCGCGGCATCACTTGCACGCGAACTCGGCTGCGCGTCACTGCGGCAGATGACCGGCCAGTACCTTGTACTTCTTGACGACAACAGTGACCTTGCCGCACCACTCGACGGAATTGCGGAGCTCATCAGCAATAATCTCGCCGCCGGCCAATCGCTGCAATTCACGTCGGACCCGGACCGGGCGAACGCCGTTCTTACTGGCAAGGCGCATTCGATCGACGCCGACCTGCATCAGTATTGGGCGACTGTGGCACCACTCGATCCTGGATCAGAGTTGCCTGCGCTCAATGCCAGCACTTACGTGCGTACTGGCACCGCCAGAGTGAGTCGTACGCAGATCCCACCGCCGCAGAACGTGCTGCTATCGTCGACGCGACTAACAGGGTCCAATGGCGCAGGCGCCTGCAATTCAGATCGCAAGACATGCGTCACAATGCAGGTCAGGACCAGCGAGGACGCCATTGTTTTCTTTCTCAATCACCAGGTCAACCACGGCCTTGTACGCTTGTCCGGTCCCGGGTGCAGGCCGCAGACTGACGCACGAGTTGTTCGGGCTCACGAGACGATTAGCCAGCCGTTACCTCTGTTTACACTGATGCCGGACGCGACATCGAGATCGACTGAATGGTCTGCGAGTCCGGACGCGGACACCTATTACGCGATTGCAGTCAATGACAGTAAGGCTGCTCATATCCTGTCACGACATTTGCAGAAGTTGCCGCAACGTTGCAGTGCAGCAGTTCGATTCGGACTCGAAGGCGAGAAACTCGAGAACTGGATGAGCGTGTTCGCCCAAACGATGACGCAGTGGCGATCGCATGTCGACTGGCAGGCCATACGGGTCCGCAACGTCTACTAGGGTCCAAACGATGATCAAATTCCTGGGATTTCTCATGGGCTCGGCGGTGTCAATCGGCGCGATTCTCCTGTTACTTGGCGTGCCGGAAATTCGGCTTAAACCAGACAGTCCGTACATAGCGCAGGTACAGGAGCCGCTCCCCCAGCCGGCCCCCGAGCCAATCCAGTCGATGATCCCGGAACAGCCCACCGCGGAACAGCCTGCTGCCATGAGCAGTCAGCCAACGCCGCCAGCAACGCCTGCGGAGGCCGAGCAGGCTGTCGCCCCGCTGGCGCCGCAATGGCATTCGTTCTGGAGCCCATTCGGCAGTCAGATCGCGGCCAATGGATTCGTTAGCCGTCTCGAAACCCTGACGGGTTTTGACTACCGCGTTGTAAAAATCAGTACCGGTGTGTATGACGTTGCTTTCGCTTACACGGATGAATCCGAGCGCATCGACAAGTTGTCGATGATCGCCTCCGCGGCCGCTCTCGACCTGCCCGAAACATGAGTGTGAAATTTCTCTTCAGACTGTTTGTCGCAACATTGGCCACTTTCGCGGTAGATGCGAGTGCGTCCAACGATGTCGATCCCGCGGCTGCCTGGGAGCACTACGCGAAACAGGGTTTCGCGGCCGAACCCCGGGTCAGGTTTCCACACGAGACGTGTTTTCGCATCGCGGCGCTCGAGTATGACCTTCCCTACACGCTCCTGCTGGCTGTCGCGAGAGGCGAAAGTGACTTTGACGAGATGGCGCGATCAAAAGCCAACGCCCACGGTGTCATGCAAATTCTCTGGCCTATTACCGCCCAGCATCTTGGCATCTATCGTCTCTCAGAATTATACGAACCGTGCACAAACATCGACGCGGGCGCGCGCTACCTGAAAGAAATGATCAGGCGCTACGATGGTGATATACATCTTGCGCTTGCGGCGTACAACTACGGACCTGAACGGATATCGGTAAGCGGCGTTGACATTCCATCCGGCGCAACCTGGTACAGCAGCTACATCCTGCGACATCTTGACTTCGTTCTGAGCGGTTCCCGCGGCAGCGAACCTGGTACGGATCACCTGTACTCGGAATTCGGGCGTTCAACACTACTCAGTTTTGGTGAACCGTATCGCGCCGCGGCGTTTGTTGCCGGCCTGGAGCAACGCTCCCCCGGTCTGCGTCTCGACTGGTTTCGCAAAGGCACCGGTGAATTCACCGTCGTCCTCATCTATGCCGACCGGAATGAGTTCGAGCGAAGTGCCGGCCTGTTGCGACACGCAGGTTTCCCGCTGGCCAAATAGCAGGAGTTTCTTCTAGTAGATACGTCCACCAACTCTGACGCCGCCACCGTAGCCGCCATAGCCGCCGTAGCCACCACCGTAGGAACTGTAGCCAACACTGCCGTATACCTTTGGAGGCTCGCAGGACGCAACGGCACCCGCCAATGCGATCACCAGCAACAGGGTCATCAGGCGTCTGATTCTGTGTTTCATTATTTGGTCTCCTCACGATCCAGGGGCCAGGTTTGCAAAGCAACGCCCGCACCGGATGGACCCGCAACAAAAGCGACTTCACCACCGAGTGCACGCGGACTGGCATCGATAAACACAACACCACCAAGTTCCTCGACCCGCGCGGTAATCGCTGCCGGGTCGTCGACACGAATGTAGTTGACCCAGACGGGCAGCTCACGTTCGAACGGGTTGGGCATAATTGCCGCACGTGGTGAATCCCCGGACTTGAGCACGCGATAGTCATGGTCCTCGCCCGGCACTGCGTGATCTTCGATCTCAAAGCCTGCAACAGCCTGATAGAAGCCGGTCGCCTGCTCCACATTGTTGGTCCACAGTTCGTTCCACAACCAGCCATTAACAACCGGCTCGCTTTCTTCAGGATCACCGCCCCTGGTTTGTACCAGTGCAATGATCGCCTTATCAGGGCCCGCAACCACGGCCAGCGTTCCTCGCGAGCCGACATCCGTCGGCGGCGTCAAAATCTCGCCACCATTCGCTGCCACTCGTTCGACTGCCGCACTTAGATCCTCCGTGGACATAACGGTGATCCACTGCGAGATATTATCATCCCCGTTCAGAATATTTGCGTCGAGCATGCCGCCGATCAATTCGCCGTTATGGCGAATCAGCATGTAGCTATCCGCATCGCCGATGCCGATGCTCAATCCTGGGCGTTCAAATTTCCAGCCAAACAGCTCGCCGTAGAACTTCCGGGACTCAGCGGGCGTCGTAGTGAGCAAATCGTGCCAGACGATCCTGCCATCAAAGTGACTGCCGGTCGGCTTGTCAGTGATCGCCGGCAATTCCGGAGCTACTGTCGCGCAACCGGCGACGATCAGCGTGAGCAGGACAGCTGACAGCTTGATTCTGGTCAAAAGAACTCTCCTCGAGCTCGTTACGTTCGTGGCTGAACATGCTACCTTATCGCACTGCGGATACCAGTCTCAAAATAAAAATCGGGGGCGCAAATTGGACTCGTCAATCACTGATACCAGACCTTATCCCGAGCTAACCTGGGTCGCGGTCATCGTCGGCTGGATACTCGGTGTCATCATCGCCGTGTCCATCGGTTATGCGGCACTGATCCTGGGCTTTTCAATCGAAGGCTCGGAACTTGCCGCCATTCTCGGCTTCGGCATCCTGCGCGGCATGCTGAGGCGCAAGAGCATCATCGAAAACAATATCGTGCAGACCATCGCCAGCGGCGTGAATGGTGCGTCATCGGGCATGATGTTCTCGGTGCCGGCAATATTTTTGCTCGGTTTCGGCGATCGCTTCGACCCGGTTATCCTGACGTTTGGCTGTATCGCAGGCGCCTTCCTCGGCATAGCGTTCATCATTCCACTCAGGAAGCACATGATCGACTACGAGCGGCTGACGTACCCTGGTGGCGTTGCCGTCGCTACGATCCTGAAGTCTCCGGGCGCAGGCGTCCGCAAAGCCGTCGTCCTGTTTGTCGCAGCACTCATCAGCGCGGGCGTACACTTTGTCACGATCCAGACCGGGCACGACAACTGGAATCTCGGCGCATTACTCGGCATGCCAGAGTTCATGAATGGTATCTGGTATCTGTCATTGATGACCGTCGGCGTCGCCTTTATCGCCGGGCGTGGCGGTGTCGCTTTTATTATTGGCGGCTTCGTCGCGTACTGGTTCCTGTCGCCGATGCTGGCGGCAACCGGCGGCTTCCCGCTTGATGAGGCAGGCCAGGTGATTTCCGATCCAAATGCACTACGGCTGATGCTCTACAGGCCGTTTGGTATCGGCATGTTAATCGGCGGCGCCATTATGGGGGTTATCCTCGCAGCGCCCCTTATCCTGAGCGCCATTCGATCGATGCAGAAAGCGGCCAAAGTCTCTGGCAGCAGCGGTAGCGAAGAAATGCCGATCAAAATGCTGTACTTCGCGGTTGTCGGTGCGGTGATCCTGCTTTGTGTCATGGCGGTCACATCCGTTGAGTCGATTGGCCTGGGTGGTGGCATTGCCATGGCCTTGCTGGGCACATTATGGATCTGGATGGCTGGCATCATTTTGTCCGAGGCCATCGGTCGCACAAACTGGTCTCCGCTTTCCGGGATGACGCTCGTAGGAATTACCCTGCTAATCGTCGTCACTCAGGCACTCGGGCTCGACCGCACCGATTCGATCATTGCCGCCATAATGGTCGGTGCTGCAATGTGCGTCGCAATGTCGCAGGCAACCGACCTGATGCTCGACCTGAAGACTGGATACCTGGTCGGCGCTACACCACGCATGCAGCAAATGGGACAGTTCATAGGCGCATGGCTTGGCCCCATCGTCGTGATCTTTGTGATCTTTGTGCTTCATGAAGCCTACGGGCTGGGCAGTACCAAGCTGCCGGCACCCCAGGCTCAGGCGCTGGCAAGCACGATCGACGGCATCATGGGCGGCGACGTACCGACACAGAAATACGCAGCGGGTGCGATCCTGGGCGGAATACTCTCCGCATTCATTGGCGGACTCGGCATAACGGTCGGCCTTGGTTTCTACCTGCCGTTCAATATCGTTTTGACCTATTCACTTGGCACGCTGGGCCGCGAACTCGCGGACCGCTTCAAAGGCAAAGACTGGAGCGACAACATCGGCATTCCTATTGCGGCCGGGCTCATTGTTGGCGAGGCCCTGGTAGGCGTCGGCAATGCAATTCATGCCGTGTTGCTGGCAGGTTGAGGGGAGCAAAAACATGATGAATATCGCATACCTTCTGCTCGTCGCCGGATTCCTGGGCGGCGCCTATGTCGCTGCACTGGACGAAAAGCAGGTCAACTGGATCCAGTTCGCCCTCGCGGCCGCCGCGGGCGTTGCTGGCGTATTGATCGCGAAACGTATCGCAGCGTCGGCGGCGCGCTCAGACACTGTCCTCGAAACCAATCGCAACGAACTCAATGAGTCGATTGCTAATATTGTACGCGACCTCAACGAGGTGACCGCGGATAGCTCTGCGCCAACGAGAGCGGCATTACGCGATTGGATTGACGAAACATTACGCAATGATCTGCGGCGTTTTGCCGATGCGCGCGAGAGCATGGTGCACCTGTACGGGCTGCAAACCTATGCTGACATCATGAGCGAGTTCGCCACTGGAGAACGATATGTCAATCGCGTTTGGTCCGCTGCAGCCGATGATTACGACGACGAGGCCAGCCGATATCTCGACCGCGCACGCGCGCAATTCGAACACGCCCAGACGATGTTAGCGTCGGCCGCAAGCCAAGCTCTGTAGAGAAGCGAAATCCGAATGGACTTCAACTACAACGACAAGACGAACGACCTGATTCAGCGCCTGTCGGCGTTCATGGATGAGCATGTCTATCCAAACGAGTCGACATTTCACGAGCAGGTCAAGGCCATGGGTGACGACTGGGCACCCACGGCCATCATCGAAGGGCTGAAGCCCAAAGCCCGCGAAGCCGGGCTCTGGAACCTGTTCCTGCCAGACTCCTCGCTGGGCGCCGGCCTGACGAACCTCGAGTATGCACCGCTGTGCGAGATCATGGGCCGCATTCACTGGGCACCCGAAGTCTTCAACTGCTCGGCGCCTGACACGGGTAACATGGAGACACTTGAACGCTACGGGAGCGAAGAACAAAAGCGTGAGTGGCTCGATCCGCTGCTTGCCGGCGATATCCGTTCCTGTTTCGCAATGACCGAACCCGATGTCGCATCATCGGACGCGCGCAACATTGGATCCACAATTCTGCGTGACGGCGACGACTATGTAATCAATGGCCACAAGTGGTGGGCGTCAGGTTCGAGCGATCCTCGTTGCAAACTGTTCATCTTCATGGGTAAGACTGACCCCGACGGAGATAACGTTTACCGGCAGCAATCGATGATCCTGATACCCGCGGACGCCCCAGGTGTCACGATCAAACGCTCGCTACCTGTATTCGGCTACAGCGACGCGCCACACGGGCATGGCGAGATCCTGTTCGAAAACGTGCGCGTCCCCGCGGAGAATATATTGCTGGGTGAAGGCCGTGGCTTTGAGATCGCCCAGGGTCGCCTTGGCCCTGGCCGCATTCACCATTGCATGCGCCTCATCGGTCAGGCTGAAGTTGCGCTGGAAAAAATGTGTCGTCGGGCTCAAGAGCGGCACCCGTTCGGCAAGCCACTCGCAGAACAGGGAGTAACGAGGGAACGTATTGCCGAGTCGAGAATCTTGATCGATCAGGCGCGCTTACTTGTACTCGCCGCAGCGGACAAGATGGACAAGGTTGGCAATCGCGAGGCCCGCAAGGAAATCGGAATGATCAAAGTCGCAGCGCCACTCATGGCCTGCCAGGTTATCGATTGGGCCATACAGATGCACGGTGCCGCTGGTGTATGCGACGACTATGGTCTTGCCTACGCTTACGCCAATGCGCGCACGCTTCGATTGGCTGACGGGCCGGATGAAGTTCATCGCGACCAGATCGCAAGACTTGAGATGAAGCGCCACCAGTAGTCCATGACGACACTGAGCGACAACCGCGAACTCGGCGTGCCCGCCGATGTGCATCGGGTTAACGAAGCGGTACTGGTCGCCTACCTCAAGGAACACATTGCAGGCTTCGAAGGTGATTGCACAATTCACCAGTTTCTCGGCGGCCAATCCAACCCAACTTACCTGATAGAAGACACGTCCGGCACCTACGTCCTGCGCAAGAAGCCGCCCGGCACGCTGTTGCCGTCAGCGCATGCCGTCGATCGCGAATTCCGTGTCATTTCTGCACTGGCTGGTTCGAATGTGCCGGTACCCCAGACACGCATCTTGTGTGAAGACGAGACCGTTGTGGGCCAAGTGTTCTACGTCATGGATTATGTGCCGGGCCGGGTTCTGACTGAGCGTGAAATGCCCGGCTGCACACCGAGCGAACGAACCGCCATGTTTCACTCGATGGCGTCCGTACTCGGGGCGCTCCATAGCGTCGACTATCTCAAAGTCGGTCTTGATGATTTTGGCAGGCCATCGAAGTACGTCGCGCGTCAGGTTGCACGCTGGTCACAGCAATACCAGGCATCAAAAGTCGAAGACTGCGAAGCGATGGATAGCGTCATTGACTGGCTGACGCACAACGACCCCGGTGATGAACAGGTAGCTATCGTTCACGGCGACTATCGACCCGGCAATGTCATCTTCCACAACGAAAATCCGGATGTCGTGGCCGTGCTCGACTGGGAGTTATCGACAATCGGCCATCCTCTTGCAGATCTCGGCTACTTCCTGATGCCTTATCGGCTCGATGCCGCCGCGTCGCCTTGGGGCCTGCAGGGACTTGATCTAGATGGGCTGGGCATACCGCCCGAAGCGACTGTTGTCGACACCTACGCCAGCGCAAGCCGTCGAGACTCGGTCGAAAGCATCGATTACTACATCGTATTTTCAATGTTCCGACTCGCCGCGATACTCGCCGGCGTTCTCCGGCGCGGGATTGACGGTAATGCGTCAGACCCACGCGCCATCGAGCGTGGCCGCACGTACTCACAGCTCGCGACGGTGGCACTAGGTATTGCCCGCAAATCGTAATGCTGACCGCGACGCGTGAGGTACAATGCGCGCTGCTTTTTGGGAGGCAGGAATGTCAAGAAACGTCATCGAGACCGACGCCCTGATCGTCGGAGCCGGGCCAGTTGGCCTGTTCCAGGTATTTGAACTTGGCCTTCTGGGTGTAAAAGCCCATGTCATAGACACGATGCGTGTCGCCGGTGGCCAATGCGCCGAACTGTATCCGGACAAGCCGATTTACGACATTCCCGGAATTCCCGTTTGCAGTGGCGAAGAGCTGATCGAAAACCTGATGGTGCAGATTGAGCCGTTCAACCCGGTTTTTCACCTCGGCGAGGAAGTCACCGAGGTCGAAGCGATCGACGACGACTGGTTCAAGGTCGTGACCGATGCCGACACTGAATTTCGTACGCGTACGGTATTCATCGCCGGTGGGGTCGGTTCGTTCCAACCACGACGGCTTCGCTTCGAAGGCATTGATGAGCATGAAGATAAGTCGCTCTTCTACCGTGTACGCGATCCGCAGAAATTCGCTGGCAAAAATCTCGCCATCCTCGGCGGTGGAGACTCGGCGCTCGACTGGGTCGTCGAACTTGCACCGAAGTGCGACAGCATGACTTCAATACACCGTCGTCCCGATTACCGCGGCGCGCAGGCGACCGTCGACAAGATGATGGCCCTCGCAAACGACGGCAAGGTCGACCCGATCATCGGCAAGGTGTC
>WTCH01000089.1 GCA_013138675.1 Woeseiaceae bacterium
AGAAACGCGAACCCTGCCACTGCAGTTTATTGTTGACCCCGACCTGCCCGAGTACGTGGACACGATCACTCTGTCCTACACCCTATTCAAGACCGAGAACACCTATGTCTCCCGCACAAGATAGTTACTACATTCCCCATGGCAGCCACTGGCCGATCGTCGGTTCCGTTGGTCTGTTGTTTTTGATGCTCGGCGTATCGACGTGGCTGAACGGCGCCGATGCCGGATTCTGGGTCATGATGGCGGGCGTAGGGATCATGGTCGTCATGCTGACCGGTTGGTTCGGCACGGTTATCAATGAAAGTGTTGGCGGGCTGTACAACGCCCAGGTCGACAAATCATTCCGCATGGGAATGTTCTGGTTCATTTTCTCGGAAGTGATGTTTTTCGCGGCGTTTTTCGGCGCACTATTCTATGCCCGCAACATGTCAGTGCCATGGCTGGGCGGCGACAGCAACAACTTCTTCACGAACCTCCTGTTATGGGAAGGCTACGAAGCAACGTGGCCAACCAACGGTCCCGGTGAAGTCGGCGGTGAATACGAGGTGATGGGTCCGTTCGGTCTGCCACTGATTAATACTGCCATCCTGCTCACGAGTAGCATTACGGTGACGATCGCGCATCACGCATTGCTCGCCGGCAAACGCGGCATTCTCGGAACGTTTCTGGCGCTGACGTTCATCCTTGGCTTCATCTTCGTGTACATGCAAGCCGTTGAGTACATCGAAGCCTACGAACACATGAACCTGAAGCTAACGAGTGGCATCTACGGTTCGACGTTCTTCATGCTGACAGGCTTTCACGGCATGCACGTGACGATTGGCGCCATCATGCTGACGATCATCTGGTTGCGGGTGGTGAAGGGGCATTTCACCCCGGACAAGCACTTCGCATTCGAAGCGGTCGCCTGGTACTGGCACTTTGTCGACGTTGTCTGGGTCGGCCTTTATGTGTTTGTGTATTGGATGTAGGGGGCCCTTCAGGGCCGAATTTTCGGACCTAAAGGCCCTCCTACGCCAACCAGCCCATTTTGTAGGACACTACCAGCACGGTCACGAGCAGGATCGAAAGGCCCACTCGGACTTTCAGGGCGGTCAACAACCTTGGCGAACTGGGGTGGTCCTTGTCTTTGACCAGGAAGAAAAGCCCGGAAAACAGGGCGATGACGATGGCTGCCAGCAGTACTAATACGACGATTTTCATGGGCTGATTATATCGTGAACGATGCCGTCAAAACTAAGATCATGAGCTGGATTCCCTACGTAATAGGCGCAATCCTCGTCGTACAGTTTGCTGGGCTCGGTGTGTGGCAAGTCAGCCGCGCATTCGAGAAACGCGCGGAGCAACAGGCATTCGTCACGCAAACCGGTTTTGCGTCGTGGTCTGACGGGGTGGACGTGCGTCCATTCCAGAAGCTAAAGGCAACGGGGCACTTTGACGTCGAACACCAGTTCTTGCTCGAGAACATTATCATCAACAGCCGCCTCGGCTACTACGTTCTGACCCCACTGCATGTGGCCGATGACACGCCGTTACTGCTCATCAATCGCGGCTGGTTCGAACGAAGTCCGGAAGCAATAGATGTCGACAGCCTTGCGCTCCCGCCGGACAGGGTGACGGTGAGGGGCCGCGCCGGGTCGCTGCCAAAGGCGGGTTATCGAATGGGCGAGGCTGTTCCTGCCGATGCAGAGTGGCCAAAGCGGGCGGTCTATCCAATCCTCGACGAAATCGCCGCCGCCCTCGGCGAACCAGTACAGCCTTTCGTTTTGTTACTTGACCCGGAAGACAGTTACGGGTTCTTCCGGCATTGGGTTCCCGAGGAAATGGGGCCCGGAAGGCATTACGCGTATGCGCTGCAATGGTTTGCAATGGGCATCGTGCTTGCCGGGCTGCTGATCTGGAATTTTCGCAAACGCGGACTCGAATCGTGAACCAGGGGCCCAGCCAGAAAAAGTCTCGCTTGCAGCTGCTGCTCGTCGCTCTCGTTTTCCTCGGGCCGCTGGTCGTTGCGGCATGGCTGTACAACCAGGGCGAATCGCTCGCACCCAGCGGCCGCACCAACCATGGCGAGCTGCTCAGGCCTATAATCAATGTCAGTGATCAGCTGGCTGGCGTCACGGCGGCTAAGCAGCAAAGTCGCTCCTGGCTACTGATCTACAAAAACGGCGCCAGCTGTGACGACCCATGTCGCGATGCGCTGTACACCTATCGTCAGGCACGCCTGATGCTGGGCAAGGAAATGGACCGTGTCAGGCGTGTCTTCTTGCACGGCGACACCCTGCCCGATACAGTGTTTCTCGCTGAAGAGCACCCCGGCCTGATTACAATAGAGGACAGCAGCCTTAGTGGCCTGCTGAATAACAAACGGCCCGCGGAACTCCCGGCAGGTGGTTACTTCCTGATCGATCCGCACGGAAATCTCGTTATGTATTTCCAGCCCGATCTTGATCCGGCCGAAATGGTCGATGACATCAAGCACCTGTTGAGATTGTCGCGAATTGGCTAGCGAAGAGACCTTTGAACACCAATATAGAAGCTTTTACTGACTGGCGTGACTACTACGAGCTGACGAAGCCTCGTGTTGTCATGTTGATCGTATTTACCGCGATCGTCGGGATGTTTCTGTCGGTCCCGGGCTGGCCGGACCTGCAGGCACTTGTTTTCGGCACCCTGGGTATTGGCCTCGCGTCGTCATCTGCCGCTGTTTTTAATCACGTACTCGACCACCGCACCGATATCCTGATGATGCGCACACGGGGCCGGCCGCTCCCGCAGGGCAAGCTTACGGAAAAAGCCGCTCTGAGTTTTGCATCGGTTCTTTGCGTCATTGCGATGATTATTCTCTGGTTCCTGGTAAACCCGCTGACGGCCGCCCTGACGTTTGCGTCATTAATTGGCTACGCGGTCGTTTACACCATGTTCCTGAAGCGCGCGACACCTCAGAACATCGTCATTGGTGGTGCAGCCGGCGCCGCACCACCGGTGCTCGGCTGGACCGCAATAACCGGGGAGGCCACGAGCAGTGCGTTATTGCTGTTCCTGATTATTTTTGTCTGGACACCGCCGCATTTCTGGGCGCTCGCGATTGCGCGCAAGGATGAGTACGAAAAGGTCGGGATACCGATGCTGCCCGTGACACACGGCGAAGAGTACACGCGGCTCAATATTCTTCTTTATACGATCCTGCTCGTGCTGATCACAATAATCCCGTACCTGACCGGCATGAGCGGCCTGATCTACCTGTCGGTCGCGCTGGTCCTTGATGCGA
Organism: Woeseiaceae bacterium; assembly: GCA_013138675.1. GTDB lineage: Bacteria > Pseudomonadota > Gammaproteobacteria > Steroidobacterales > Woeseiaceae > UBA1847. The sequence goes on from WTCH01000089.1 coordinate 3,269, forward strand.
TGTTTCTTTATCACGTCATCCAGATGCGACGCGTACCTGAAGACCTCGAACTGCCCATGAAGACCTTCAAGTTCTCAATTACCTATCTCGGCGTGCTGTTTGCCGCCTTATTGGTCGACCACTACTTCCTGTTCCAGCTAAACTTGTAGAAGAGTGCCCCCACGACCACCAGGTTGACGCCGACGCCAACAACACCGACTTCGGGCCCATAGATGTGTGTTTGTTCTATGCCGAGCGCACCGACCTTCTCGCCAAAACCATAGAGTGGATAGTCGATACCGTTCCAAATCGAGTGGCAAACGGCCGATACGATGACCGAACCGGATATCTGCCGCAACAAGCCCCAAATGAGGCCCAACAATGTTGCGTTGACAAGATAGATCGGAATCTCGTTTGCGGGCACGTCGAATCCAGTATCCAGTGAGATCGCCGAGATGTGCCAGGCCGTGAAGGCCAGGCTCGTCCAGACGAGAACATAGGTGTCGGACTTACCGGCCCGTTTTAGCGCAGCCCAAAGCCAACCCCGAAAGAAACCCTCCTCGGTGATCATGCCTATGATGACGCCGGTGCTACTCATCAACGCCATATTGAGAAGCGCTTTGTTCCAATCGGCTTCGCTCGTGTCGACGGCGCCTGCCAAAAAGGCGATCAGGCCGATGAGGCTCAGGACGATAATCGGGTAGGCGATCGCCAGCCCGTAGGCATACGGTGGACCCCACACAAGACCGATCTCGGCACGGCTGAATTTCTGCAGGTACCAGAACAGCCCGGCAAGGGGAAACAACGGCA
>WTCH01000086.1 GCA_013138675.1 Woeseiaceae bacterium
GCCTGATGAAGGCGACCAATTCGATGGCGCTGGGTACCTTTCTCGCCGCCGCTGCCCTGCTGATCATTGGCGGATTTAACTTTGTCTGGATTATCGTCGCAGCAATTGTCTGCTTCTCGATCGGTGAAATGCTGTCGAGTCCGAAGAGCTCCGAGTATCTTGGCAATATTGCGCCGGCACAGAAAAAAGCCATGTATCTCGGTTTTAGCCAGTTTCCGCTCGGCATAGGGTGGATGCTGGAAGGATTCCTGGGGCAGTCACTCTACGGCCGTTTCGCGGCCAAGGACACGATATCCAGACAATCGTTGCTCGACAACGGGATGACGCAGACCGAAGTGGATGCGGTGCCTATTGGAGAGGCTTTTCTGAAACTGGTCGAAACAACAGGGCAAAGTGCCGAGGCTCTGACGGCGCAACTCTATGCGGCTAATAACGTCGGCAAAGTCTGGTTCCTGATGGCATCTGTTGGCCTGATCTCTGCCGCTGGCATGTACGTCTACGGTCGCTGGACCTACAAACTTAAGGACTAGGCGTCCTCGTGGAAGGGCAGATCACCGAACTGCAGGTCCATTTCTGGCTGGTTCTGGTGATGTTCGCATTCGCGGCGCAGACGTTTGTGTTGTTGCTGTTGGTGAATGCGCCTTACGGGCGATTCACGCGTAAAGGTTGGGGTCCAACTATCTCGACGCGCAGCGCGTGGGTGCTATTCGAGAGTCCTGCTGTCGTTGTTTTTGCGGCGGTCTATCTCAATGGCGATCATGCACTTGAAACGGTGCCGCTGGTTCTATTTGGGCTCTGGCAATTTCACTATGTCATCCGCACGTTTGTTTTCCCGTTTCGCCTTCGCGAGACGGGCAAGCGAATCCCGATGATCATCGTTGTCCTTGCGATTCTCTTTAATGTTTTGAACGCCTACATCAACGCGCGCTGGATTTCCCACCTGGGCGACTACCCTGTCGAGTGGCTGGCGACCACGCCGTTCATTGCCGGCGTTTCGATTTTTTTGGTCGGTTGGATAATCAACCAACATGCGGACCTGACCCTGTTTCGGCTGCGTAAACCAGGTGACACGAACTATGCAATACCCACGGGTGGGCTGTACGAAAAGGTGTCCTGTCCCAACTACCTTGGCGAGATACTGGAATGGTTGGGTTGGGCCATCGCTACATGGTCGCTCGCGGGCGCGGCGTTTGCGGTGTTCACCGCAGCGAACCTGCTACCGCGCGCCGTAGCGATACACCGCTGGTACCGGGCCGAATTTCCGGACTATCCCGAGTCTCGGCGCGCCGTAATTCCGTACGTTGTCTGAGCTAGTCGTCGCGGCGCCAGACTTCGACAGCCTCTCCGCGGTTCCCTGCTTCAACGATGATACCGCCCATCCTGCAAGCGCCCTCCCCGTTGAAATCCTCGCAATTTGGCAGGTCTTCGAGACGATCCAGATGTGTCACAGAAGATGACGCCGCTTTTCCTGACGCTTCATCCGGTGCTTTCCAACCCTCGCTCTTTGGTGATGCGCCTCTGACAGCTTCCAGGCTCGCAAATACTGCGCTCTCACGTGCGGAAGCAGCACAGCTCGATTTACTCCTGTCGATAATGACACTCGCGGATTCTTCTTTCAGAGTGACAAGTTGTTCAAGCGCGATCTCGCAGTCCGCACGCGTCAGAAACTGCAGGTCGAATTCCTGTTCCTGGCAAACCGTCTTCCCCGCCGGCGCCACACACTCACTGATAGTGAGAACGAAGACTTGTATCCATGAGGTATCCACGTTGTCGCTCCCTGTTGTTCTTATACTCCCAGAGTAGCAAAAAAGACGGACCTGAACTCACAATCGCGAAATCGCGCAATTTTTGAATTGGTCATGGAATTTCCGGCCGCGCATGCGGGCGTCGCCCTGAGCCCTGCTGGATATGGCCGCCTGATCGGTGTAATTTTACGGTCTTTCCACAGGAGGAGGCCTCGAATGCTCACACGGAGCGATTATCTGAAATCCACTGCAATGATTGGCGCGGCGTGCGCACTACCCTCGGGCCTGCTCCGAGCATTCGAGTCGGGAGACCTGATAACACGGGCCATCCCCGGAACCGGCGAGAAACTTCCTATCGTTGGTCTTGGGAGTTCCGCAACATTTCGTTCGGTCGCAGGAAGTGAGGACGTTTCAGCTCTCGCCGAAGTCATGAAGACGCTTGTGGACAACGGCGGCACGGTGTTCGACACGGCGCCGGCCTACGGTAGGTCAGAGGAAGTCAGCGGACAGATCGCACGCGATGCCGGCATTACCGACAATATCTTCTGGGCCACCAAGCTCAATGTGCTTCGACGCGGCAAAAGTGGTCCTGTAGATACTGATGCGGCACGTGCCCAGGTCGAGCGCTCGGTTGATCGAATCGGCAGGGACCCGATGGACCTGGTCCAGGTTCATAATCTCGTCGATGTGCCGACGCAAATGGGTGTTCTCAAGGAACTGAAGGAAGACGGCCGCATCCGCTACATCGGCACAACGTCTACCAGGGCTTCGCGCTACGGCGACCTCGAAAAGGCGATGCGTGATTACCCGATTGACTTTATTGGCGTCGACTACGCCGTGGATAATCGCCTGGCCGCCGAGCGCATATTGCCTGCGGCGAAAGACCTGGGCATCGCAACGCTGATCTACGTCCCGTTTGGCCGTTCGCGGCTGTTTTCACGCACGAAGGGCATGGACGTGCCCGAGTGGGCGCAGGAGTTTGGCGCCGATACGTGGGGGAAATTCTTTCTCAAGTATGTCGCTGCGCATCCGGCTACGACCTGTGTGACGCCGGCGACCAGCAAGGCAAAGAACATGCTCGACAATATCGGTGCAGCCTACGGCGAATTGCCGGACGCTGCAGCACTTCGCAAGATGGAAGAACTGGTGGACGGACTGCCGTCTGCCTGACGGCTAGAAACGAAATACGACCCCGGCAAAAGTCTCGATCTGCGTAAGCAGGTCGCCCTTGATGCGAATCGCACAGCCGCTGATATTCGGACCGCTCTCGCACAGCAAGCTGGTACTGGACTTCGCGAGCGTGCCGTAAGCACGTGCTTCCAGGCGCAACCCAACCCTCGAATGCGGACTGATTAATACGCCGAGGCCAAATGACCCCGACCAGAACGTATCGCTGGCGGATCCGGTTGAGTTTGCCTGCACGTGCATCCCACCCAGCGTGGCGGCGATGTACGGAATGACCTTGTCGCCTTCAAACTGGTAGGTTCCGCCGAGCTGCAGAGTCTGCAGATCGATATCAATCACCGGATCGTTCGGCGTCGCCGCGTTGAACTCCGCCTCAGTCGATTGCTTCGAATACAGGATTTCCAGTTGCGTGTTAGCACTATGCGGAACATTCAGGATAAGGCCGAAACTGCTTGAATCGTTGAAGTCATAAGACCCCGAAGAGTCCTCGACTTCGAACGTTCCGCCAAAGCGGTACGCGCCGAACGGCGTCAATTCGAACTTGACCTTGTGGTCCTGCGCCTGTGCCGTTGAGACCAGGCACGCACAAAGCAATGTCTGCAGGTAGATCGCTTTCATGTGCCGCACTTTATCAGGAAACGAGCTTTGCGACGGCTGCCGTCAGTTCCCCGTCCGAAGCGGACAATCGATAGGCAATATGCATATGCGGCTTGTCGATACGCAGCAGCCTTGTCAGGTCGATCGGCGTAGCGACGATGACGAGATCACAATCCACGGCGTTCACAGTTGCTTCGAGATCACGGATTTGAGCATCGCCGTAGCCCATCGCCGGCAGTAGCGGCCCGATGGATGGGTACTTTTCAAACGTGTCTGCAATCTCACCAACCGCCCAGGGGCGCGGATCAACCAACTCCGCTGCACCGCTCTGCCGGGCTGCTACCACGCCAGCACCAAATGGCACGCCACCGTGAGTTGTCGTTGGGCCATCCTCGATCGCCAGCACGCGTTTGCCCGCGATCAGGCCCGCATCCGGTATGTCCAGCGTTGACTCGCGTCGTAGCACCTTCGCTCCCGGATTGACCTTACTCGCATTGTTTTCGATCACGGCTATTTCGCCAGGCTCTGCCTGGCTGACCTTGTTGATCAACAGAATATCGGCACGCGCGAAATTCTCCGAGCCCGGGAAATACTCGAGCTCGTGACCCGCACGGAATGGATCCGCGACTGTAATCCAGAGGTCCGGCTTGTAGAACGGTGTGTCGTTATTGCCGCCATCCCAGATGATGACATCCGCTTCCTGTTCAGCCTGCTCCAGGATAGCCGCGTAGTCGGCGCCCGCGTAGACAATAACGCCATTACGAATATGTGGCTCGTACTCTTCGCGTTCCTCGATTGTGCACTCGTGTTTATCGAGGTCCTCGTAAGTCTCGAAACGCTGTACAGCCTGCGCTGCGAGGTTACCGTAGGGCATCGGGTGCCGAATCGCCACGGGCCGCTTGCCCATCTCCAGGAGAATGTGCGTGATTCGCCGGGATACCTGGCTCTTGCCACAACCGGTTCTGGTCGCGGTCACCGCAATGACGGGTTTCGACGACGGTAGCATCGTTGCATCCACGTCAAACAACGAGAACCTGACGCCATGCGCCTCAACGATTTTTCGCCGTGCATCGACGTAATCGAAATGGACGTCGGAGTAGGCAAATACGACTTCATCAATCTGCCCGCCACTCAATAGCGCATCAAGCTCTTCCTCAGGGTAAATCGGAATGCCGTCCGGATAGGCACTGCCCGCCAATTCCGCCGGGTAGCGCCGATCGTCGATATGCGGTATCTGCGTGGCGGTGAATGCAACCACCTCAACATCGGGATTCTCTCGATAGCAGCAGTTGAAGACGTGAAAATCTCGCCCGGCGGCTCCCATGATGATAATTCTGTGCGTCATTTCAGGTATTTCCGGTTTCCTCGGATGCAAGTATTCTACAAGAACATCAATAGCCTACAGTTCGTAATATCCGAATAATAGCGCAGTACTCCTACACAGGGCCGGCAATACGCAGAATCCGCCATGTGAACCTTGGCTTCGGTTGAGCTATTCTTTTGTAAAATAGCGATCGAGAGGAAATAGCTGATGTCCTACACTCTTGGCGACATACGCAACGTGTGCCTTGTCGGCCCCAGCAACTCTGGTAAAACCCAGCTAACAGAGGTCCTTCTCCACGCAGGCGGCAAGATCAAGACCTGCGGATCCGTCGACAAAGGCGACACGGTTTCGGACTTCACACCGCGTGAACGGGATCTCGGCCACTCCCAATACGCGTCCATTTGCCACCTGGATCACGGTGGAATCCACGTCAACCTGATCGACACGCCGGGGTACCGCGATTTCTACGGTCGTGCGCTGTCAGTGATGCCAGCGGTCGAAACAGCCGCAGTGGTGATCAACGCGGAACATGGCGTCGAGCAGGTTACGCGACGCATGATGAAAGCGGCCCGCGATCTTCGCTTGTGCCGCATGATCATCGTCAACAAAATCGACTCTGAAGAAATCAACCTTGCTGCGCTACTCCAGGAAATCCGGGACGAGTTCGGGGCCGAGTGCCTGCCGCTCAATTTGCCGGCCGCCGAGGGCGTTGGCGTCGTCGATTGTTTCTTCCAGCCCGAAGGTGCTGAAACTGCATTCAGCGACGTGAAGACGGCGCACACACAGATCGTCGACCAGGTCGTCGAAGTTGATGAAGAATTAATGGAGCTTTACCTGGAACAAGGTGAAGACCTCGAACCCGAGCAGCTACATGCGCCCTTCGAGCAAGCACTTCGCGAAGGTCACCTGATTCCGATCTGTTTCGTTTCAGCAAGAACCGGCGCTGGCATTCGGCAACTGCTGGATATTTTTGAACGCCTGATGCCGAACCCGGCGGAAGGTAATCCGCCCGTGTTCCTCAAAGGCGAAGGTGACAATGTCGAAGAAGTCGTCATTAATCCGGACCCGGGCGCGCACGCGATAGCACACGTGTTCGACATCGATATCGACCCTTTCAAGGGACGCCTCGGTATCTTACGTATTCACCAGGGAACAATAAAACCCGGTAACCAGTTATTCGTCGGTGAGGCGCGCAAGCCTATCAAGGTAAATCAACTCCTCAAGCTCAATGGTGGGGATCACAGCAAGATCGACGTTAGTGTACCCGGCGACATCTGTGCCATTCCGCGAGTTGATGAGGTTCACTACGATGCTGTACTGCACGACTCCCATGACGAGGACAATTTCCACCTGAAATCGATCGAATTGCCGCGCCCGATGTACGGTCTCTCTATCAACCCAACCAACGATGCCGATGCACAGAAAGTATCGGACGCATTGCATACAGCGGTGGCAGAAGATCCTTCGCTTTCAGTTGAACACAATGCGGCACTGAACGAGGTCGTATTGCGTGGGCTCGGTGAATTGCACCTGCGTACTGTGATCGAGGAAATCTCGGACCGCTACAACGTCGAGGTGAAAACAGCGTCGCCTTCGATCGCGTACCGGGAGACGATTACGTCGAAAGCCGAAGGACATCACCGCCACAAGAAACAGACTGGCGGCGCAGGACAGTTTGGCGAGGTGTATTTACGCGTCGAGCCGTTGCCCTCTGGCTCCGGGTTTGAATTCGGCAGC
>WTCH01000329.1 GCA_013138675.1 Woeseiaceae bacterium
TAAACCGGCAGAACATGGAATCCTTTGATGTGGGATGCGTAATGCTGAAACGCTTCGGCCACTTGAATGGCCAGTTCACGAGTGGGCGTCAGTGTCAGAACCTGGATGTTCTTGTTCTGCACGTCGATGTTGGACAACAGCGGCAGGGCGAATGCTGCTGTCTTGCCGGTGCCCGTGGGCGCGTGCCCCAGAATGTCCTGGCCATTCATTAGTAACGGTATCGCCTGGCTTTGAATTGGCGTGGGTGTCTCATAGCCAATCTCGTCCAACACTCTTATTAGAGGTTCGGATAGCTTGAGATCGCGGAAACTGGTCATGCCTGGCTTGGCATCGGATTTGGACATCGTATTGCTCTGGAGTAGGAAAACGCCGGTTGAGATCCCACTGGCGGGCGCGGCATGATAGCATCCGGCCGCTGATTCACCTCCCACCCGGTCCAAACCCATGATTTCTGCTGCTAATTTGTCGATTCAGTTCGGCGCCAAACCCCTGTTCGAGAACGTTTCCGCAACCTTCGGAAATGGCAATCGCTATGGCCTGATTGGTGCGAATGGATGTGGCAAGTCGACATTGATGAAAATACTGGCCAGAGAGCTGGAACCCAGTGTTGGCAACGTCTTCATAGAGCCTAACGCCCGGGTCGGACAGCTTTCGCAGGACCAGTTCGCGTACGAGGAATACCGCGTACTGGACGTGGTAATGATGGGCTACGAGAAACTCTGGGCCGTGATGCAGGAACGTGATCGGATCTATTCGCTAGCCGAAATGAGTGATGAAGAGGGCATACAAGTCGCACATCTTGAGGTCGAATTCGCGGAAATGGACGGATATTCCGCGGAATCGCGGGCCGGTGAGCTGCTCGAGGGCATCGGTATCCCGGTCAGTCAGCACCAGGGACCAATGAGTGCTGTGGCACCAGGCTGGAAGCTCCGCGTGCTCCTCGCACAGGCGCTGTTCTCCGACCCGGACGTATTGCTGCTCGATGAGCCCACTAACAACCTCGACATCAACACGATCCGTTGGCTGGAAGAATTTCTTGATTCCAGTAAGTCGACGATGGTCATCATCTCGCATGATCGTCACTTCCTGAATCGCGTGTGCACGCACATGGCTGATCTGGACTACGGCAAGCTGCAGATATTTCCGGGAAATTACGATGAGTACATGACGGCGGCGACGCAGTCACGTGAGCGCATGTACGCGGACAACGCCAAGAAGAAGGTCAAGATGGCCGAGCTGCAGGCTTTTGTCAGTCGCTTTTCTGCGAATGCCTCAAAAGCAAAACAGGCGACCTCGCGAGCCAGGCAACTGGAAAAAATTGAACTCGAAGACATCAAGCCATCCAGCCGCGTCAGCCCGTACATCCGTTTTGAGCAGGCAAAGCCGCTGCGCCGCCTCGCGGTCGAGGCGACGGGTTTAAGCAAGAGTTTTGATGAAGGTCCGCTATTTGAGAATCTGGACCTGACTATCGAGGCGGGCGCACGTGTCGCCATTCTCGGACCGAACGGCATCGGCAAGACGACGCTGGTCCGTTGCCTTCTGCAGGACCTCGATGTTGATAGCGGCAACATCAAGTGGGCGGAGAATTCACAACGTGGCTACTTCGCTCAGGATAACGCGCACGAATTTGAACACGACGTGAGCCTGTTCGATTGGATCACGCAGTGGCAACCGACCGGTGCACCCGAGCAATTGCTGCGTGCGACGCTCGGCCGGATGTTGTTTTCCAGGGACGACAGTGAGAAATCGGTGAAGGTCGTTTCGGGTGGCGAACAACGTCGCCTGATGTTCGGCAAGCTGGCTTTGCAGGAGCCGAACGTGCTCGTGATGGACGAGCCGACCAATCACCTCGACATGGAATCGATTGAGGCCCTTAACCTGGCTCTTGAGAACTACCCTGGCACGCTGATCTTTGTCAGCCATGACAGAGATTTCGTATCGACACTTGCAACGCGTATCATCGAGATGACCCCGGAAAAAATCATTGATTATTCCGGCACCTACGATGAGTACCTGCGTTCACAGGGGCTGGTTGAGAAAACCCGCGCTGCTTAAGCTCCAGGCCAGCCGTTCCAGGTCGCCGCCGGTTAATCGGCTATCGTGGCTTATACCAATCTGCTTTGTGGAAAGAACGCCCTGTCTTTGAACTGGTTCTGAGTAAGATTGCCGCACACACAAAACGGTTATCTGGTTTCACTCAGGGTCCACTATGGCAAACGACGTAACAACACCCAACCGCTGGCTCATCGTTGTCGGCGCTGTATTAATTCAACTCGCGCTAGGCGCGATTTACGCGTGGTCAGTCTTCACCGCGAGGCTGACGGACGCCGCCGGCGCGTATGCCTTCACCGCGAGCCAGACTGCCTGGGTTTTCTCTGCAGGGCTCGCCACGTTTGCGACCGTTATGGTGTTGGCAGGACGAATCTTGCCTCGCGTGGGCCCGCGCGCCCTCACTATTGCCGGTGGACTAATGCTTGGTGGTGGCTATGTCCTGGGCGGCCTTTTCGGCGACAGCTTCTGGATACAGTTACTGAGCATCGGCATCGTTGGCGGCGCAGGTATCGGTCTTGCCTACGTCGTACCGATTGCTGTTTGCGTCAAGTGGTTTCCCGACAGAAAAGGCATGATTACGGGGCTCGCAGTGGCCGGCTTCGGTTTCGGCGCGACTATCTGGGTCAAGCTGGCCGGTTCATGGTTCGGCGGTCTGCTCAATACCACCAGCGTGTTTGGCCTGCCTGGTGTGCAGAGTGTCTTCGTGATCTACGGTTTCGCGTTGGCCGCACTCATACTGTTGGGCAGCATAGTCATGGTCAATCCGCCGGCTGATTACCTGCCATCCGGTTGGACTCCGCCTGTCACCGAGAACAACGACCATGAGGGCGCGGTGGAATTTCGTGCACGCGACATGCTGCGCACGCCACAGTTCTACATGCTCTGGTCTGTCTTCATGTTTGCCAGCATAGCGGGACTCATGGTGATCTATTGCATCAAGCTGTTCGGAATTGACGCACTCGAACATCATGGTGTCGCCGGCGCCGGCGCGATCACAGGCACCGCCATGGCCTGGTACGCAATATTCAACGGGGTCGGCCGCATTGCCTGGGGCAGCATCTCCGACAGAATCGGCCGTAAGACGACGATAATGCTGATGGCCGTTCTTCAGGGCCTCACCATGTTGATGACGTATCACGTCTTCATCAGCTTCGGCCTTGTTTATGGGTTTATCGTCGCTGCGGCACTGATCGGCTTTAACTACGGTGGCAGTTTCGCGTTATTTCCGGCGATTACGGCGGACTATTTCGGCAATAAAAATGTTGGCAGCAACTACGGCTGGATGTTCACAGCGTACGGTGTCGCCGGCCTCGCAGGACCACTACTGGCTGGCTACTTCAAGGATGCCGCGCAAGGTGCAGCTCAACCAGCAGTCTGGATGACCCCGTTTATCATTGCAGGTGGGGTCTGCCTGCTCGGAGCGGTCGTCATGGCGTTTACGAGACGACCGACGCGCGTTCGACAGGGTTGATTTCGGCATTCCGCTATTCAATCGCGCTCGGCAGAGGCGTAGTTTGATTCCCGCGTTCCGTTGCAATCTTGGGGATCAGAATGAGCCAGGTAACCTTGAAAATAAATGGGCAGGCCCACACGGTCGACGCGCCATCCGATATGCCTCTCTTGTGGGCCCTGAGAGACGTATTGAATATGACCGGCACGAAATACAGCTGCGGGATCGGGATCTGCGGCACTTGCACCGTGTTGGTCAATGGCATTCCTATGCGATCCTGTGTCATGCCCGCGATCAGCATGGCCGGCGCTGAGATCACCACTATTGAAGGCCTGGATCCCGACGGTGATCATCCGATTCAGAAAGCCTGGAACGATGAAGATGTTCCGCAATGTGGCTATTGCCAGGGCGGACAGATTCTGACCGCCAGCGCCTTGCTCAAACGGAACCCGGACCCCAACGATCAGGACATCGACGCCGCCATGTCAGGCGTCGTTTGTCGCTGTGGAACCTATCCTCGAATCCGCAAAGCCATCAAGCGCGCCGCGAAATACGCGGCTGAGCAAGGAGGCACGGCATGAAGACAATTGAGAAGCAGATGCCCATGGATCGACGAGCTTTCCTGAAAGTCTCCATTCTGGCCTCCGGCGCACTAATGGTCGGTGTGGGTAGCAAGGGCTCGGCGCAAGCCAATAGCGTAGAGAATGGTATCTGGAAACCCAATCTGTACGTTCGCATTGAAACCGATGGAATGATCACCATCGTGAGCAAGAATCCGGAAGCCGGACAAGGCGTAAAGACAGCGTTTCCTATGGTCGTAGCCGAATGTCTGGGTGTTGATTGGAAGAAGGTTACCGTTGAGCAAGCACCCCTCGATGATCGTTACGGTCGACAGGTCATAGGTGGTAGTCGCGGGACACCTGATGGCTGGGATGACCTGCGCATAGCGGGTACGGGCGCGCGTTACCTGTTGACGGCTGCGGCCGCCAGCGTTTGGGGTGTGCCTGTTGCGGAGTGCACGGCTCAAGGCGGTGTGGTGATTCACGAGGCTTCCGGCAGATCCGCGCGTTACGAGAGCCTTCTGGAAGTCGCCGCTACCTTGCCGGTTCCGGATGTTTCAGACCTCG
>WTCH01000036.1 GCA_013138675.1 Woeseiaceae bacterium
GCGCCGGCCCAGTTCCGCGTCCTCGAAGGGTCTATAGACCTCCAGAGTCTCGAGCCCGTTGCGGATATCGACGCGCTCGACCGGTGACGACGCGGCGATATCGATGTCGAATGTCACCTCACCATCACCGCAACGAAGAATATCGCCCATCATCGCTTGCGCGACCTTGTGGCTCGATGCCGGCCCGAGATTCGGGTCGTCGTCGAATAGTTCTGCCTCCGAATCAAAGGTTGCACTCGTGTCGAGAAACATGCGACAGCCAGTAGTACCGTAGTGGTGGCGACGGCGAAGGGCGTCGATGAGACCAGTGCGGGTCAGGTCGGACGCCAGCATACAAGTCAGTCCGCCGTAGGACCCGAAGGTCGTGGCGCCGGGGAAGCTCGCGCCAGGGCGGCCCTTATGACCGTCACTGTTGCTGACGATACCAACTCGGTAGCCTTGTTCGAACCCATCTTCGATGAGCCATTCGAAAGTGCCCCACGCGGAGTGCACCTCCACGGCCCGCTCCAGGCGGATATCGTGAGCCATCTTGATATCGGCGTAGCGCCCGCCAATGTGCGCGAATACGACGCAGTCTTCGTCCCGTAACGCCTCGAACAAATCTTTCGCCGAATTGGCGTCGCTGTCGAGATCGGAAAGATCATCCACCAAGGCATGGGAGGAACGATAGATCGGGCGGCCCTCTTGCATATAGAGCACGTTTCGATCGCCGCCGAGCCCGGTATTGCCAGACCATTCGTAACCGGGGAACACGATGAAGCTGCCGTCATCATTGAACTCCCGGGACAATTCATTCAGGTGTTCCCAAAAAGGAGTCGTTATCTGAAAGTCGTTGCCCTGATGGCTACAGGCGTCCAAAAATGCTTTGTCCCGAGCGAAAGCGAAAAACTCCCTCGCCGAGTTGGTGCCGATAGTTTCCTCGGATTGCCCGTGAAGATCACCCCAATAGTGCGCCAGGGATGACTCGCCAACGACGCGCAAATTATTCGAACGTGCGAGCAGCGTACCGTCCTCGTCGAGGACATCGATACAGTAGTCGCCCGGTTGTTCCGCGCATAAGCCGTCGATTACGCTCGAGAAATTGCCGGGTTCGAGGCGCACAATCTCCGGCAGCCGGTCGATGGGCGCGCTGGCGCGCAGTACAAGCCCGTCGTCACATTTATCGCTGGGGTTTCCCCACTTGTCTTCACCTTTCAAGCAGAGCCGGAAGGACTCACCGGCGCGACGCAAGGTGGGGAGTATCGCCTTCCACATGGAGGGAACGCCCGGCACGATGGCGATCTCCGGTGACTTTGGCAATTCCGTGAACTCATAGGTCGCAAATGCGTCTACCAGCACCTTGAATTCGAAAGTGCTCTCACAAAATGTTTGCATGCGCATGCCCGGCGACCCCTGGCGTGGATCGCCGAAACGGATAACGATCTGATCACCTTCACGCAAGAATCCCCGTACGACTCTGATAAAGAGCGTCTTGTCCCAAGGCCGGATGTTTTGTTTACCGTCGTAGCGCACGGCCAGAATTGCACCGTTGCTGGCTTCTACGCTGATGAAATTCGGCGCCGATGGATTGTCGAACTGAGGCCTGCCCATGTCGCTGGCGAAGCGATGCACCACCTTAATGGTGCCAGTATCATCGATGCCGAAATATCCGGCCGTGTATGTCAATACGAAGGACTGAAAGCTACCGGCGGGAAACTCGCCGGTAGGCTCGACCTCAGCATGCCCCATCAACTCGGGTTTGTATTGGGAATGGGACATGCGTGGATTTGCTCCGATTGGGAATCAGACCGGCCGATCGCCCTGAATCGTCGTGCGATGCATGGCGCGATCATGACGTAGATCGTATTCGGTAGCGCGGTGCATGGTGCAGCGGTTATCCCACATCACCAGATCGCCGGCCTGCCATCGGTGACGATAAATGTGGGCGGGTTGCACCGAATGACGGAAGAGCTTCTCCAGCAGCGCCGCACTTTCGTCCTTCGGCATTCCGACAACGCCGATGGTGAAGCCTTCGTTCACGAACAGCGCCTTGCGTCCGGTCTCGGGATGCGTACGCACTGCCGGATGTACAACGTCAGGCACCTCCGCCAACTGTTCCGGAGTCAACGGTGGCCGATCTTTATCCTCGCTGGACATCTTCTGGTAGCGGTCGCCGTAGCGATGAATGACTTCGAGGCCGGCGATGCGCCTCTTCAACTGCTCGTCCAAGGTCTCATAGGCTTTGTACATGTCGGTATACAGCGTGTCGCCCCCTTCCGGCGGGACCTTGATAGCGTACAACAGAGAACCGAGTGGCGGCTTTGCCATGTAAGTCATGTCGCTGTGCCAATAAGCGCCACCATTGACGATAGGCCGCGTGCCATTCTCGCCACGATTCGACAACACGAGAATCTCCGGCGAATCCGGCAGAAGCCAGTGCTTGGCGGGATGAATCTCCAACTCACCAAAGCGGCGGCTGAATGCGATGTGTTGCTCGTTACTCAGCGTCTGTCCTCTGAACACCAGGATCGAGTACTCGAGAAAGGTGTCATGGATGGACGTAAAACGATGGTCATCCAACGGCTCCGACAGATCGACGCCGGTGATCTCGGCAACGAATCGGCCATGCACGGGCGAAACAGTAATTTCCATGTCCTCGGTTTCCATCAACGTGACATCCCCCAGCGGATAATCGTGCGCGCCTCGATATTGCGAAAAATGACATTCTCTACCACTAAGCCAATGAGAATGACGGTGAAGAGCCCGGCAAACACGTCCGCCGTCTCCAGATTCTGACTGCCCTCGAAGATAAACCAGCCGAGTCCGCCGCTGCCCGAAGAAGCACCGAACACGAGCTCGGCACCGATAA
>WTCH01000130.1 GCA_013138675.1 Woeseiaceae bacterium
ATTTTGATTCAGCCGAGAGGTATCGGCAAAAGCACTGGAAATCTAATCGCGGAAAATGTCAGCATGAAAATGTTGGCGGATGACGTCAAGGACACTCTGGACTTGATGGATATAAAAAGGCTGAACATGGCCGGTCACGCATTTGGAAATCGCCTGGCCAGAACTTTTGCCACAATGTATCCCGATTACGTTGACAGGATTGTTCTTCTTGCTTCGGGTGGAAACTTCAAGATGGAGCCGGAGGCCGAAAGTTGCCTTAGAGGTTCCATCAACGTGAAACTACCGGATGATGAAAGAGTGAAGAAGATTCACTGCGCATTTTTTGCCGAAGGAAATGACGCAAGCACATGGTTGCGAGGCTGGTATCCTGAATTGGCGTTCGCAGAGATAAATGCAGCAACGACTATTGATACTGACTTTTACAAAGGAGCAGGAGGAAAGGAGATTTTGCTCATTCAAGCGACTGAAGACTTTATTGCCCCACCTGAGTTGGCGGGCAAAGTGTTGGCAGAGGAACTGGGTGATCAGGTGACTTATGTTGAAGTTGAACACGCAGGCCATGCGTTGACGTCGGAACAACCAGAGATTGTTGCAACCCATATGATCGAATATCTGGCGTCGCCGCCGTAGAGGGGCGTACATCATGTCCAAAAGCAGACATTCGTGGACTGATTGCGAACGACCGCTTCTGGCCGAAAGCAGTCACTCGCCTGATGATAGACTCAGTGGCTGGTATTGACCCAAAGCAGACGGTCCTTACCCTATTTGATTGGTGAGTCTATTTGAAGAAAGCCTTGTCCAAGCTCATCGCTATCATCGTGATCCTTTGCTCTCTGGGCGTGGCGATTGGCGTCACGGAGTCCGAAATCTGGTTGGGCGCATGGTTTATCCTGTTCATCTATTTCGGCATTCCAGTACTGCTTCTTTCCATAGCAGATCTGATTCGGTCATTTCGAGGCACACCTGAGAAACACTCGGTATTCTCGACTGGAATCCACGTTACCGCTATCTTCGGATTCCTGGTCGGATTCTTGCTTCACAAAATGGCTGTGTGGTCAGAACACCCGAGCGTTGACAAGCACGCATACTTGCCGCTGCTCTTTGTAGCAATGGTGTATGGCTTTCCCGCAATCATGTGGGTACGCGCCAAGGCAACGGAAATCTTCTTTCGCTCAATAAGCACCGAAGAATCCCCCGAAGGAATTAGGTTTGACGGCCACATTCGGGAGCCGGACGAAGATCAATAGTCGTTCTAGAGTAAATTTGAGCGGCTGGTATTGACCCAAAGCGGACATTATTCTAATGGGCAAAGTGTCATCGATCGAGGGCCATAAACAATGCGAAAACGCGCGTTTGTCGACATAGCGATCCTGGCGCTGGTGTTTTGGAGCATCTGGTCACTGCGGTTCGCCGAGGTACAAAATGTTGGCCTCTGGACAGTTTTGGCAGCGGTCGGTGCGGGCGCCGTATTGATGGCGATGCGAAAGGAGTCTTGGCGCGACATTGGTCTTCGCGCTGGTGGCGACGCGCGTTTCGTATTGAGCAGAGCCGGTGAGTTCTCGATCCTGGCACTTGTGACCGGCTTTGCGGTCATCGGAATTGCGACGGCTCTCGGCTATCCGCCGAGCCAATCTGCCGTGCTCGCACAGCAGCCGGAGACGTTGTCAGGCTTTCTTCTCGACATAGTATTTGGCGTCTGGGTCGGTGCCGCGATAGGCGAAGAACTTTTCTTCCGCGGCATACTACTGAGCAAGTTTACGACCTTGTTCGGCGGTGGACGATCGGCGTTGGTACTGGCAGTTCTCGCACAAGCCATCTGGTTTGGTGCCGGCCACGCCTCGCAAGGGGTCAGCGGCATGATCATGACTGGCGCAATCGGTGCCGTGGTGGGCACCTATTTCGTCACTCGCGGGCGCCGAGCGCTAATACCCCTCATGCTCGGTCACGGACTTGTCGATACCGTGTCTCAGACGATCTACTTTATCGGTTGACAGCGAAACTCCCCTTAAAAAAACCTACAGGTTGGCTCCGGAAAGGGCGTTGCGCTCCAATTGAAGGCGCTGAGTATTGTAGAAAGGACATGGCATTCTTATGAAGGTAGTAATCGTTGGTGCGTCTGGAAAGATCGGGCGTGAGATAGACAGAGCACTTTCCTCAGACAATGAAATTGTCCGCGTTGGCGCTACGAGCGGCGACTACCAGTGCGACTTCACGCGCGACGAATCGGTTGTCGAAATGTTTAAGGCAGTGGGTGCTTACGATCACCTCGTAGCTGTTGTTGGCGCTGATAGCCAGTTCAAGAAGTTTGATGAACTCGATGACGATGACTACCGCTATGGATTCGAACGGAAATTTCTTGGACAAGTGCGTCTCGCGACACACGGTCAAGCCACCATTGCGGACAACGGATCGATCACGCTGACCAGTGGCTTCTTGAAGGACTATCCCAATCCCTTCAGCATCGCTACTGGTCCGCTGAATGCGGCGGTCGATACTTACGTTAAGAACATCGCACCGCTCATGACTCGTGGCATTCGAATCAATGTGGTCAGCCCTGCTCCTGTAGTGGACCCCGGCCGGGAGGGAGAGGGCCGCGTTACAGCCGCGCGATGTGCTGAATACTATGCTGATGCGATTAATGGCGATATGTCTGGGAAAGTGCTTAAGGCTTGGGGTGGACTACCTGCAATAGGGGACTAGGGCCGCCTGCTTCTGGCAGAAAGCAGACATTCGACGTTTCCGCGGAAACATACTCGAGGTTACTTTAAGTAGACGACGTAAGTGAGCCGTCGCCTGCCGGGGCGGACTCCTGCTGAGATTGGCGGGCATTGCACATGGCAATGAGCGTGGCAGGGTGTCAAAATCGCGCCAATGAGCGAGCCTGACACCAAATTATTCGTTATTGCCGCGCCATCCGGTGCCGGAAAGACGACACTCGTGCAGGCGGTAACTCGCAATAATCCCGAGTTGCGATTTTCTATTTCCTACACGACCCGGCCGCAACGACGTAACGAAGCTCACGGCGTCGATTACATGTTTGTCGACAAGCCCACTTTCGAATCCTTACGCGACGAAGGCAGGATGCTTGAGTCGGCAACGGTATTCGACAACCTGTATGGCACGAGCCGGGAACAGGTGGAGCAGCACCTCGAAGACGGGCACAACGTCATACTCGAGATCGACTGGCAGGGAGCTCGCCAGGTGCGCGAGTCGATGCCCGGGTGCACCACTATTTTCATCCTGCCGCCATCGCACGATGAGCTGGTGCGGCGTTTACGCTCGCGCGGCACCGACAGTGATGAGGTCATCGAGCGGCGCCTTCGCGACGCGCTCAGCGACATGTCGCATTGGGATGAATTCGACTACGCCGTGATCAACGACGATCTCGATCGGGCGGTCGCGGACCTCGAGGCTGTCCTGGCCGGCGCGGGTGAGGCCCTGGCGATCGACAACGAGGCTCTGCGCACCACTATTGCTGACATAGCCGGCTAATAACTTTTTGGAATAAGGGGTAGACGGCCACACCAGTGGCGCCGTATTGTGCTGCCTGATTCGAACTCCACACTCAGGAACACACATGGCCCGCATCACAGTTGAAGACTGCCTCGATAACATCGAAAACATTTTTGAAATGGTGCTTGTCGCCGCCAAGCGTGCCCGCCGGGTAGCACACGGTGCCGAACCGATGGTCGAACTCGAGAACGACAAGCCGACCGTCATTGCCCTGCGTGAAATCGCCGAGGGCCATGTCAATCCGTCCATTCTCGAAGAAATCGATCTGCCGCCTGCCGAGGACTTCATGCAGACCGAACCCGTTGAAGAAGTACTGCCGGTTCGTGGCATCTCAATCGGCGATTAATTCTCTGCTGCACATCACCTGACATTCCGCGTAACGCAGGTATGATCAGGGGATGGATTACGCCGCAACACTACTGGCCAAGTTACCGGGCGCGTCGAAACGCGACCATGGGATGCGGCGCCTCATCGAAACACTTCAGGCTTACCTGCCCGAAGAGCAGGTTGAGTCGGTCATGCACGCCTATGAGTTCGGCGCGGCAGCGCATGACGGCCAGAAGCGCAAGTCAGGCGAAGCCTATATCTCGCATCCGGTAGCCGTCGCCCAGGAACTGGCCGACATGCACCTCGATTCCCAGGCGATCACGGCCGCGATCCTGCACGACGTCGTCGAGGACACCGAGGCATCGCTCGCACAAATCGAAGAAAACTTCGGACCAGAAGTCGCGGGGCTCGTTGACGGCGTCAGCAAACTTGACCAGATTCAGTTCCGCAGTCGTGCCGAAGCCCAGGCCGAGAGTTTTCGCAAGATGATGCTCGCGATGATCGAAGACATTCGCGTCATTCTCGTTAAGCTCGCCGACCGCCTGCATAACATGCAGACCCTCGACGCGATGCCGGCCGACAAGAAAGCGCGCATTGCCCGCGAGACGCTCGACATCTACGCGCCGATCGCGAATCGCCTCGGTATCAACCGCTTCAAGGTAATGCTTGAAGATCTCGGTTTCCGTCACCTTTACCCGATGCGTTACCGCGTACTCGACCGGGCACTACGCCGCAGCAAGGGTAGCCAGCGGCAGATGGTCAAGAAAATTACCGAGGAGCTTGAGGCAACGCTGACCGAAGAAAACATTGGCGGCGATGTCATCGGCCGCGAGAAACACCTGTACAGCGTTTATAAGAAAATGTCGGAGAAAAAGCGCTTGCTGAGCGATGTTGTCGACGTCTACGGTTTTCGCATTATCGTTGATGACGTCAATGACTGTTACAAGGTGCTCGGCCTCGTTCACGGCCTGTACAAACCGATGCCAGGCCGCTTCAAGGACTATGTTGCGATTCCGCGCATCAACGGCTACCAGTCTCTGCACACAACGTTGTTCGGTCCAAAGGGCCAGCCGCTCGAGGTGCAGATTCGCACCCGAGAAATGGATCGGGTTGCCGAGTCGGGTGTCGCGTCGCACTGGCAATACAAGGCGGAAGAAAAATCCGATGCGACGCCGCAGCGGCGCGCACGTGACTGGCTCGGGAAGCTGGCTGAATTGCAGAGCTCTGGCACATCCGAGGAGTTTCTTGAAAGCGTCAAGGTCGACCTGTTCCCCGACAAGATCTATGTGTTTACGCCCAAGGGCGACATCATGCCGCTACCGAAAGGCGCGACAACGGTCGATTTCGCCTACGCCGTACACACTGACGTCGGTAACCGCTGCGTGGCGGCGAAGATTGATCGCGGCCTCGTGCCATTGCGAACCCCGCTGCAAAACGGACAAGCCGTCGAGATCGTGACAGGCCGCGGCGCTCGCCCGAATCCGAACTGGTTGTCGTTTGTCCGTACGGCGAAAGCCAGGACGGCCATTCGCAATCACATGAAGACGATGCGCTCGAGCGAGTCTGTCGATCTTGGCAAGCGACTACTCGATCGATCACTCAAAGACCTGGATTCCTCATTGCGCAAAATCGGCAAGACGCGCATGAAATCGGCGCTCGACGAGCTTGGTCTGAAGAACAACGACGAACTCTATGAGCAGATTGGACTCGGCGAGCGCCTGGCGCCGTTGACCGCCCGTTTCCTCGTTGGCGTAAACGAAGAAGGCGAGACGGAGCCCAGCACCGCGAGCCTCGTGATCGCCGGCACCGAGGGCATGGTCGTAAGCTATGCACGATGTTGTCACCCGATTCCGGGCGATGATGTGATGGGCTACCTGAGCTCGGGCCGTGGCATCGTCATTCACCGCAACAATTGCGGCAACCTCAGCAACTTCCGCAAGCAGCCCGAGAAATGGATCGCTGTAAGCTGGGAAAAGGACATCGACCGCGACTTCAACAGCCAGATCCATGTCGAGACACTCAACAAGCCCGGCGTGCTCGCCGAGGTTGCGGCAACAATTGGCGACGGGGGATCAAACATCGAGCAAGTATCCGTGCTCGGCCGCCACGAAGATTGCTCGGTACTCGCGTTCATGATCCAGGTCAGGGACCGCATACACCTCGCACAGATTATGCGCAGCGTTCGCAACATGCCGAACGTGATTCGCGTGATTCGCGACTGCGCGTGAATAACACAACAACACAGGAACTCTGATGAGCAAACAGGCTATCCACAGCGACAAGGCTCCGGCGGCCATCGGTACATATTCGCAGGCAGTCAGGACAGGGGACCTCGTTTTTCTTTCCGGGCAAATCCCGCTTGACCCGGCAACCATGGAGTTTGTCGACGGCGATTTCGAGGCGCGAGCGAGACAGGTGTTTGAAAACCTGAAGGCGGTCGCCGAAGCTGCTGGCGGCGACCTCAACCAGGTCGTCAAACTAACGATCTTCCTGACCGACCTCGCCAATTTTGCGACCGTGAACAGCGTCATGGAAGACTATTTCAGTCAGCCGTATCCGGCGCGTGCCGCGGTCGGCGTCGCATCGCTGCCGAAAGGCGCTGATGTCGAGGCGGATGCAATCCTCGGACTCTAAGCTTGCGTCGCCACTGACCGTTCTGAACGGCATCGGCCCGGCGCTGGCGATTAAGCTCGAGCGACTCAATCTCAACCGGGTTGAGGACCTGCTGTTCCTGTTGCCTCTACGGTACGAAGACCGTACGCAACTTGTGCGGCTTGGCGCCTTGCAGGCCGGCAACCGCTGCCTGATAACCGGAGAGGTGCTGCTCGCCGAAACCGTATACCGCGGCCGGCGCAATCTGCTGGTTCGAGTAAGCGACGGCAGTGGTCAGATCACGTTGCGCTTTTTTCATTTCTCCAGACAACAGCAAGCGCAGTTTCAGCCTGGCGTCCGACTTACCTGTTTCGGCGAGGCGCGAAAGGGGGCGGCAGGGCTGGAGATGATCCACCCCGAGTACCGTGTGCTGCGTGAAAATCAGGATGCCGCGATCAACGACACGCTGACGGCCATCTACCCGGCGACTGAAGGTGTTCAACAGGGTCGGTTGCGCAGCCTGACAGACCAGGCGTTGCGACTAATGCATCAGCATCCGCCCGAGGAGCTACTGCCACAGTCGGTGCGCGACAAGCTCGGACTACCTGAACTCGTGGATGCCATCCTGTACCTGCATCGTCCACCCGCCGACGCCGACGTCACCAGCATGCTGGCTGGCACGCACCCCTGCCAGCAGCGGCTCGCGTTTGAGGAATTGCTTGCCCACTACATGAGCCTGCGCAGCCTGCGCGCCCTGGCGCAATCGGAAGACGCCCGGCCGCTGGCAGACGGCGCAGCTGAGGTCGACAGCTTTATCAGAACCCTGCCTTTTGTATTGACCGGGGCACAACAGCGCGTCGTCGATGAAATCCTCAACGATCTGTCGCAGGCGCACCCGATGATGCGACTGATCCAGGGTGATGTCGGGTCCGGCAAAACAGTGGTTGCCGCGATCGCCTGCCTGAAGGCGATTGCGTGCGGCGTACAGGCCGCAATCATGGCGCCGACCGAGCTACTTGCCGAGCAGCACTGGCGCAGTTTCGGTGACTGGTTTCGCCCGCTCGGCATCGAGCCGGCCTGGCTGAGTGGCAACCAACGTGTGGCCGCTCGCCGCGAAGCGCTCGCGTCTATTGCGGATGGCAGTGCCTCTGTTGTCGTCGGCACGCATGCCTTGTTCCAGGAAGGTGTCGAGTTTCACGATCTCGCACTTGTTGTCATCGATGAACAGCATCGCTTCGGTGTCCATCAGCGAGTCGCTTTGCGGGAAAAGGGTGTTGGCGAAGGCAGTTATCCTCACCAGCTCGTCATGACCGCAACGCCAATTCCGCGCACGCTCGCGATGGCCGCATACGCCGATCTTGATACCTCCATCATTGACGAGCTACCGCCCGGGAGAGAGCCGGTTTCAACAATCGCCGTACCTGAAACACGCCGCGAAGAAATTGTCGCCCGCGTGCGCGAGGCCTGTCAGTCGGGCCAACAAGCCTACTGGGTTTGTCCGCTTATCGAGGAATCCGATGTGCTCGATTTCGAGGCCGCAGAGGCGAGCTACAAGATGCTGACAGAAGCGCTGCCGGAGCTCCGCGTCGGACTTGTACACGGACGCATGCGTCAGGCCGAGAAAGAGCGTGGCATGCAGGCATTCAAGGACGGCACGATTCAGCTGCTCGTTGCAACGACAGTCATTGAGGTCGGCGTCGACGTAGCGAATGCGAGCCTGATGATCATCGAGAACGCAGAGCGAATGGGCCTCTCCCAGCTGCATCAGCTGCGTGGCCGTGTTGGCAGGGGTACGACTCAAAGCCATTGCGTTCTGTTGTACAAACCGCCACTCGGGCAGCTTGCCCGCAGCCGCCTCGCCGTCTTACGGGATACCAATGATGGTTTTCTCGTCGCGCAGCGTGACCTCGAGTTGCGCGGCCCCGGGGAGCTCCTTGGAACCCGGCAGACAGGCTTGCCCGACTACCGCATTGCCAACCTCGTACGTGACGCGGAGCTCATGCCTGGCGTGCAATTGGCCGCCGAAAGTATCATTCGGGAAACGCCGGGAATCGGTGCCGCGATCGTACGTCGCTGGCTTGGCGATGCCGGACGCTACGGAAAGGTATAATCCGCCGCGATGAAGAACATCCTGTCACCGAAGCTGAAGAAAAACATCGTTGCGCAGTTGCGCAACTACGGCAAGCTCATGCGCATCGACAAGCCGATCGGCTACTGGTTGTTACTGTGGCCGACACTCTGGGCATTGTGGCTTGCCGGAGAAGGGCATCCGGACCAGGGGTTGTTCGTCGTTTTCGTCGTCGGCATATTCATCATGCGCTCGGCCGGCTGCGTACTCAACGACTACGTTGATCGCAAGATCGATCCCTACGTCGAACGTACGCGCACACGCCCTATCGCATCGGGCGCCGTCGCACCGATGGAGGCACTCGTCCTGTTCGTCGCTCTGTCGCTGATCGCGATCGGCCTCGCGACAATGCT
>WTCH01000098.1 GCA_013138675.1 Woeseiaceae bacterium
GAGACGTTGATTGTCGGTACGCGCATCGAGAAGCCATCGAGCTTGCCATTGAGTTCCGGCAGCACCAGGCCAACTGCGGCGGCAGCACCCGTCTTCGTCGGAATCTGCGACATCGTAGCCGAACGGGCACGACGCAGATCCGAGTGGTACACGTCCGTCAGGACCTGATCATTGGTGTAGGCGTGAATCGTGGTCATCAATCCGTGTTTGACACCAATTTTCTGGTGCAACGGTTGAACCAGTGGCGCGAGGCAATTTGTTGTGCAAGACGCGTTGGAAATGACCTGGTCATCTGCCGTCAGAATGTTGTGATTAACACCGTAAACGATTGTCTTCTCAATGCCCTCACCGCCCGGTGCGGAGAGGATGACCTTCTTGGCGCCGCCTGCGATATGTTTGCCTGCGGTCTCCATTGTCCGGAACAGACCTGTGCACTCGAACACGACGTCGACGCCGAGGTCGCCCCAGGGCAGCTTCGCCGGATCACGTTCAGCAAAGACCTTGATGCGGTCGCCGTTTACGATGATGTCATCGCCATCGACTTCGACCGTACCAGGAAACGGTCCGTGCGCCGTGTCGCGGCGCGTCAGGTGTGCGTTTGTTTTCGCGTCACCCAGATCGTTGATTGCAACGACGTCAAACTCGCCGGCCCGACCCAATTCGTGAATTGCACGAAGCACGTTGCGGCCGATGCGGCCGTAGCCGTTGATTCCTACTTTGATAGCCATGATTTTCTCCTGAATTAAATAAGTTCACGGGCAACTGCGACGACATTGTCGGTCGAGAAGCCAAAATGTTCGAAAAGCTCGTTCGCCGGGGCAGACGCGCCAAAACGATCGAGACCGATTACTCGTCCGGCAGATCCGGCGTAGCGCCACCAGGATTCGGTAACACCTGCTTCAATGACGACGCGTGCCGTCACTGCAGCCGGCAAGACTTGCTCGCAGTACGCCTCATCCTGTGCCTGGAACAGGTCCACGCAAGGCATCGAAACAACACGAACAGCGACGCCGTCGGTAGCCAGCACGTCGGCGGCAGACACGGCCAAGGCAACTTCAGAGCCCGTCGCGATCAGGATGATTTGAGGCTCCCCGCCTGATTCCTTCAACACGTATCCACCACGCGCGATCGCTGCCAACTGGCCCTTATCGCGGACTTGATGCGGCAATCCCTGGCGTGTTAGCACGAGACTCGTCGGACCATCTCGGCGCTCGATAGCATCGCGCCATGCGACTGCCGTCTCCACCGTATCGCAGGTACGCCAGACACGCATGTTCGGCATGAGCCGCAGTGACGCGGTGTGCTCAACCGGTTGATGCGTCGGGCCGTCCTCGCCGAGACCGATCGAATCATGCGTGTAGACGAAGATATTCTGTGCCTTCATTAGCGCAGCCATGCGCAGCGCATTGCGCGCATAGTCGGAAAACGTCAGGAAGGTGCCCGAGTACGGAATAACACCTCCGTGCAACGACATGCCGTTACAGAGTGCCGACATACCGAACTCGCGCACACCGAAGTAGATGTAGTTGCCCGATGCGTCGTCGCCCGTGATAACGGTCGAGCCGCTGTGCTTGGTGAGGTTTGACCCGGTCAGATCGGCCGACCCGCCAGCCAACTCGGGCAGCATCGGTGCAAATGCGTTCAGTGCGACCAATGAAGCCTTGCGCGTCGCCATGTTCTCACCGGCGGCGTCAATGTCGGCGATCGCCTTGTCCGCAAATTCGCTCCAGCCCGCTGGCAATTCACGATTCATGCGGCGCAGGTACTCCGCGGCGAGATCAGGGTGCGCTGACGAGTACTCATCGAAAACCTTCTGCCACGTTTGTTCATCCGCGGCACCACGGGACCGGCCGTCCCATGCGGCGGCAACATCGGCCGGTATTTCGAACGGCGCAGACTCCCACCCCAGCTCTTTGCGCGTGGCGGCGATTTCTTCATCGCCGAGCGGCGCGCCATGCGTCGATGCCGTGCCCTGCTTATTGGGTGAACCGAACCCGATGATCGTCTTGCAACAGATCAGTGAGGGCCGCTCTGGCTCAGCAGCGGCTTGCTCGATTGCTGCCGCGATAGCAGCGCTATCATGACCATCGACATCGGCAATGACTTGCCAGCCATACGACTCGAAACGTTTGACCGTGTCATCAGTGAACCAGCCACCAACTTCACCATCGATCGAAATATTGTTGTCATCGTACAGGGCGGTCAGCTTGCCAAGTTTGAGCGTTCCAGCCAGCGAGCACGCCTCGTGCGAAATACCTTCCATCAGGCAACCATCGCCGAGAAATACCCAGGTCTTGTGATCGACAATGTCCAGCCCCGGGCGGTTGAACTCCGCTGCCAGCATTTTCTCGGTCAGCGCCATGCCCACGGCGTTGGTGATGCCCTGCCCCAGCGGCCCCGTCGTCGTCTCGATCGACAGATCGGGGTCATATTCAGGGTGTCCGGCCGTCCGGTAGCCGAACTGGCGGAAGTTGCGGAGCTCGTCGATAGACAGGTCGTAACCCGTCAGGTGCAAGAGGCTGTACAGCAGCATCGAGCCGTGGCCGTTCGACAATACGAAACGGTCGCGATCGACCCAGTGGGCGTTACCCGGGTTGTGCTTCAGGTAGTCGTTCCAAAGGACCTCTGCGATGTCGGCCATGCCCATCGGGGCGCCGGGATGTCCTGAGTTGGCGGCCTGCACCGCATCCATGGAAAGCGCCCGGACAGCATTCGCGAGTTTACGCCGCTCGGGCCGGCCGGCTCTCGTTGCTTCTTGTGACATTGATTTGATTCTTATGGTGAATAGACGGAAAAAAAGTTCCCGCGAGCGGCGCATTTTCCCTGTTTCACAGGAAGGCCGCAAGGTACAATGCGCGGCTCCCCGGACCACGATAGAAAAAAACATGAGTGACGCATTCTTATTCACCTCGGAATCGGTTTCCGAGGGGCATCCAGACAAGGTTGCCGACCAGATTTCCGACGCCGTGCTCGACGCCATGCTTGAGCAGGACAAGAGTGCGCGGGTCGCCGTAGAGACCATGGTGAAAACCGGCATGGCGATTGTCGCTGGCGAGGTCACCACGACCGCATGGGTTGATCTCGAGGAGATCGTGCGTGGCACGATCGTCGGTATTGGCTATACGGATTCCAGCATGGGCTATGACGGCCATTCCTGCGCGGTTCTGAACGCCATTGGCAAACAGTCGCCGGATATTGCCCAGGGCGTGGATCGCGAGGTCGCCGAAAAACAGGGTGCCGGTGACCAGGGACTGATGTTCGGTTACGCAACCAATGAGACCGACGTCCTGATGCCAGCACCGATCACTTTCTCGCATCGACTCGTCCAGATGCAGGCCGAGGTCCGGAAGTCCGGCAAGTTGCCGTTCCTGCGGCCCGACGCCAAGAGCCAGGTGACCTTTATCTATGAAGACGGCAAACCGGCGGCCATCGATGCTGTGGTTCTGTCGACGCAACACCATGCCGACGTCAAGATGTCTCACCTCGAAGAAGCTGTCATGGAGGAGATCATCAAACCCGTGCTACCTGCGGAATGGGTCAGCAAGGACACCAAATACCACATCAATCCGACCGGACGATTCGAGATCGGCGGTCCGATGGGCGACTGCGGCCTGACCGGCCGCAAGATTATTGTCGACACCTACGGCGGGTCAGCACGCCACGGTGGTGGCGCTTTCTCGGGCAAGGACCCGTCGAAAGTCGACCGCTCAGCTGCGTACGCCTGCCGCTACGTTGCGAAGAACATTGTCGCTGCCGGCCTTGCCGACCGCTGCGAAATCCAGGTTTCTTACGCCATTGGTATCGCTGAGCCGACGTCGATCAGCGTCGAGACATTTGGCACCGGTAAGATATCCAATAGCCAGATGACCGACCTGATTCGCGAGAACTTTGACCTGACACCGTATGGAATCATGCAGATGCTCGACCTGCTGCGACCTATCTATCAGCAAACTGCCGCGTACGGCCACTTCGGCCGCGAGGACCTCGACGTAAGCTGGGAAAAGACCGACAAGGCCGAAGCTTTGGCCGGCTCTGTCGCAGCCTGAACTGAATAACACCAGGAGAACACCTATGAGCAGCGAACCCGTTGCCATTCAGCAAAACGATTACAAAGTTGCCGACATCTCGCTGGCAGATTTCGGTCGCAAGGAAATTGCGATAGCCGAGACCGAAATGCCTGGCCTGATGGCGTTGCGAGAGGAATTCGGCGACTCAAAGCCGCTTGCCGGCGTGCGCCTTACTGGCTGCCTGCACATGACGATTCAGACCGCCGTTCTGATTGAGACCCTCAAGGAACTGGGTGCGGACATTCGCTGGTCCTCGTGCAATATCTTCTCCACGCAGGACCACGCGGCAGCCGCTATCGCTACATCGGGAGTTCCCGTGTTCGCCTGGAAAGGTGAATCCGAAGAGGAGTACTGGTGGTGCGTCGAGCAGACCATCAACGGGCCAGACGGCTGGACGCCCAATATGATCCTCGATGACGGCGGCGACCTGACGCTCGTCATGCACGACAAGTTTCCGGAGCTCATGAAAGAAGTGAAGGGCTTGTCGGAAGAGACCACGACCGGCGTGAAGCGCCTCTACGACATGATGGCTGATGGCTCCCTGGCCTGCCCTGCCTTCAACGTCAACGATTCGGTGACCAAATCCAAGTTCGACAATCTCTACGGTTGCCGGGAATCACTGGTCGACGGCATCAAACGCGCGACGGATGTCATGATCGCCGGCAAGATTGCGATCGTGTGCGGCTATGGTGACGTTGGCAAAGGCTGCGCACAGTCGTTACGCGGCCTCGGTGCGACGGTCTGGATTACCGAGATCGATCCAATTAACGCCCTGCAAGCCGCGATGGAAGGCTACCGCGTGGTCCGCTTCGATGAAGTTTGCGGTCAGGCGGACATCATTGTCACCGCCACCGGCAATTACCATGTCGTAACGGGCTCGCAATTGGAACGCATGAAAGACCAGGCCATCGTCTGCAACATCGGCCATTTCGACAACGAAATCGACGTAGCCCATCTGCAGCAGTTTGAGTGGGAGAACATCAAGCCGCAGGTCGATCACATTATTTTTCCGGATGGCAAACGCATCATCCTGTTGGCTGAAGGTCGGTTGGTGAACCTCGGTTGCGCCACGGGTCACCCCAGTTTTGTCATGTCGAATTCCTTCACCAACCAGGTGCTCGCCCAGATCGAATTGTGGACGAACGGGGACAACTACGACAATGAGGTCTATGTATTGCCCAAGCACCTTGACGAGAAGGTCGCGCGACTGCATCTTGACCGTATCGGTGTGAAGCTGACGGAACTTTCCGACGAGCAGGCCAAGTACATTGGTGTTGCCAAGGAAGGTCCGTACAAGCCGGAGCACTACAGGTACTGATACAGCGCGAGGCTTGGCCCTATCGATAGCGCAGCTGATTCATTGAGGATTCTGCACCTTACCGATCCTCATCTGTTTGCCGACACTGCAGGGGATCTGCGCGGCACAGTGACCCATTCGTCACTGTGTGCAGTTCTCGATCACTATCATGACAGCGACTGGCGCGCCGACCTCATCATCGTTACCGGTGACCTGATTCATGACGACAGCCGCCGCGCGTACGACCATTTCTGCGAACTTCTTGGATCGCTCGGCACACCAGTGTACTGCGTCCCGGGCAACCACGACGTTCGCGCACTGATGCGCGAGGCGCTGGACGCGCCGCCATTTCATTACTGCGAATCCGTCGAAGCTGGTGACTGGCTCATTATCGGCATTGATAGTTGCATTAGCGGGCACGCGGGCGGACATCTCAAGGCCGACGAGCTCGCTCGCCTCGATAGCGAAATCGCTGCATCGAGCGCGAGCAACGTCATGATCTGCCTGCACCATCCGCCTGTAACGATGGGTAGCAAATGGCTCGACTCGGTAGGACTCGACAATGGCGACGAATTTCTCGAGCGCATCAAATCATCAGGGAAAGTACGGCTTGCCATCTTCGGCCACGTGCATCAGCCTTATGACGCCGATCATAAGGGCGTCAGAATTCTCGGCACGCCCTCAACATGCCGGCAATTCGCCCAGGGAAGTGACACTTTCGCGGTTGACGAAAATCCCCCGGCATACCGTCGCATCAGTTTGCGAAGTGACGGTGACTATCGACACGAACTTGTTTGGCTGACAACATAAGAGAACCCCGCATGAGTTATTTTTCCGATGCCAGAGACGTCATCGCCGGTGGCGTGAACTCACCTGTTCGAGCGTTTGCCGGCGTAGGCGGCGAACCGATTTTCTTCAAAAAGGCCTCAGGTGCCTGGATTGAGAGCGAGGACGGCGAACGCTATATCGACTATGTCGGCTCATGGGGGCCAATGATCCTGGGCCACGCGCATCCGGCTGTGCTCGACGCCGTCATCGAAACAGCGAAGAACGGGCTCAGTTTCGGCGCGCCCTCTGTTCTGGAAACACGTATTGCCGAAAAAATTCGCGACATGGTGCCGTCGATGGAGCGCTTGCGCATGGTCAGTTCAGGTACCGAAGCCACGATGAGTGCGATTCGCCTTGCGCGTGGTCATACGGGGCGTGACAAGATCATCAAGTTTGAAGGTTGTTATCACGGCCATTCCGACTCGCTCCTCATCAAAGCAGGCTCTGGTGCACTGACACTGGGCGTACCGAGCTCACCAGGTGTCCCTGCGGGGCTCGCCGAACACACGATCACGCTGCAATACAATGATCCGGATTCCGTTCGTGCTGCATTTGCTGAAGTTGGCGAAGACATAGCCTGCGTCATCGTCGAACCCATAGCAGGCAACATGAATATGGTTCGGCCCGAACCGGGATTTCTTGAAACACTGCGCGAGCAATGCACTG
Source organism: Woeseiaceae bacterium (assembly GCA_013138675.1). GTDB lineage: Bacteria > Pseudomonadota > Gammaproteobacteria > Steroidobacterales > Woeseiaceae > UBA1847. The sequence goes on from WTCH01000098.1 coordinate 6,859, forward strand.
CAGCTGGCGCCGTATTGATTCTCGACGAGGTCATGACCGGATTCCGCGTGGCCAAGGGTGGTGCACAGTCACTGTTCGGCATCGAGCCCGACCTGACGACGCTCGGCAAGATCGTTGGTGGCGGCATGCCCGCCGCGGCATTCGGTGGCCGCGCCGACATCATGGCCAGCATTTCGCCCGACGGGCCCGTCTACCAGGCTGGCACTCTTTCGGGCAACCCGGTTGCTATGGCAGCCGGCCTTGCCACGCTCGAACTGATTGACGAGCCGGGTTTTTATGAAGCGTTGGCGGAGCGCACGACGCAGCTCGTCGAGGGTGTCGCCCAGGCAGCAAGCGAGACCGGGGTGCCACTTGCAACCGAGCACGCCGGTGGCATGTTCGGCTTCATATTCACAGAGGGTGGCCCGGTAAGCTCTTTCGCACAGGTCGCCGCCGCAGACGTCGAACGATTCAAATCATTTTTCCACGGCATGCTCGCCGAAGGCGTGTATCTGGCGCCGTCAGCGTTCGAGGCGGGCTTCGTGTCGGCTGCGCACGGTGACGCCGAGATCGAACAAACGATCTCAGCGGCCCGTAAGGTCATGGCGTCGCTCTAGAAGCTGTAGATCAGCCCTGCACTCAGTGTTCGTTCGACGCCGAACAGGCGCTCACCGACAGGAATGTCCGAACCCGCTGCACGATTGATACCGGTGACGTGATTTTGATACGTCTCATCCAGCAGGTTATCCACACGAGCCTCGACACGCAGTGACGCGAGCGGCTGCCACGTAAAGCCGAGATTGAGCAGCCAGTATCCCGACGTTCCCGTCTCGTCATTGGTCATTGAGACACGGTTCTGATCCGCGAAACCAACAACTTCAGACTTCAGTGACCACGACTCAGCGCTGTAGGTCAGGCCGACGCTGCCGTTGAGTGGCGATAGTCGGTATAGATCGTCATTGACGTCCCGGCGCTGCCCGCGGGCAAGACTGACGATTCCATCCAGCAGCAGGCTGTTTGACAGTGCGTAGCTCCACGCCGCATCAAGTCCCCAGATTTCCGCATCGACATTTTCGAACTGTAGCGGTTCACTACCGCTCATCATCATCGCAACCCTATTTGCGATCATGTTGGTCGATGGAACGCCCTGGATATAGTCATCGACCTTCCTGTAGAACACCTGTGGCGAAATCGCGAACTCCCCAACCTGCGCGCTCACGCCAATAACGATTTCGTTCGAGCGTTCTTCCCTGAGATCGAGGTTGCCGATATACGTCCTGCCGTCTGCGAGCCCACCGGTCGCCTGCATCGGCAACCACAGATAGAGTTCCTGGTACGACGGTGCACGGCTCTTGCTACCGACTTCGACATTCCATTCAGTCGACGCTGACATTGGCCGGCGGTACTTGATGACCGCGTCGAGCATGTTCCAGTTGATGTCACGATTAGCTGTGTTAAACGCAGTCGCGAGTTGCCCAACCAGGTTCGCCATCATTCCCATCATGCCGGTTGCGGCGACATCGCCAGCATCGGTGCTGACACGGTTGTAGCGCAGGCCGAGCTCCAGTTCACCATTTGCAACATTAATTTGTGACTCGGCAAATGCGCCCAGCAAATCACGCTCGACATCGATGAAATTGTCGACACGAAACATCGCATTGTTTGGGTTCGTAATGGCAGACTCATGACTCGCATCGATTCCGTCAACGCCGAACACAAGTGTGGATTCACCCTTCTCGAGAGTACCGGCGAGATAAAACTGGGAACCGGATCCGGTTGCGTTGTTGAGTCGGTGCATCATCGCCGCTGGAGCCTCGCGCAGCGAGAAGTTATCCATCGCAT
>WTCH01000117.1 GCA_013138675.1 Woeseiaceae bacterium
TATTGCCCATACAGCGCCAGGACTTCATCGAGCTGTTCACGGTTATGGCGCCGGATCCGGTGACTGTGCGCCTGCTCGATCCGCCGATGCACGAGTTCCTGCCCACCGAACAACAACTTCGTGATGAGATCAATCGCCTGCGCCTCTACCGGGATGTCGTCAGAGGGCGTCAGACGGCGCTGGCCTCGATCGACTCGTCAGCAACCCTGCCCGAAGCATTCAGCGATCTCAGTGAGGAGCACGTGACCGACGCGCTGACGAAGAAGGAAAGAATGTTGAAAAAGGTTCGCGAGTTGCAGGAAACAAATCCGATGCTCGGGCATCGTGGTGTTCGGCTCGGCATCACGTACCCTGAAATTTACGCAATGCAGATCCAGGCCATTCTCGAGGCAACAGCACACTGTAGTAAAGAAGGAATTGATGCACAACCGGAAATAATGGTGCCGCAAGTCATCACTACGCAGGAGCTGGCGCACGTCAAACGCACGGTCGACGAGTTGAAGCAGAAGCTCGAACAGAAGGTCGGCATTGAACTGAAGTTCAAGTTTGGCACGATGATCGAGACTGTACGCGCGTGCACGCGCGCGAAGCAGCTTGCCGAGTCCGTTGAGTTCTTTTCATTCGGCACTAATGACCTGACGCAGGCCGTCTTCTCGTTCTCACGTGAGGACGCGGAGAACAAATTCCTGCCCATGTACAACGATTCCGGAATTCTGCAGGACAATCCGTTCGAGGTGCTCGACATACAAGGTGTTGGACAGCTGATCGAGATGGCCGTAAGGAATGGCAGGAAGTCTCGTGAAGACCTGAAGATCGGCATCTGCGGTGAGCAGGGTGGTCACCCCGAGACGATACGATTCTGCCATCACGTCGGGTTGAACTACGTGTCGTGCTCCGGCCCGCGTGTTCCGATCGCGAGGCTGGCCGCTGCTGTCGCAGTACTGCGGGAGAAGGACTACGTTGGTGTAATACGGTCGGCCGCCTAGGTGTGATCTGCGACCCGTCATTGTAGGAGCCCGCTCCGGCGGGCGACATCTTTCCGCCGTGGTCAATAACCCCTCCGCGGAGGGGTTTCCTCGAAACCACATTAAGAGTCAGGTGTATCTAAGGAAACGCGTTTCCGCGGAAACGTCGAACGTCTGCTTTCACCGAAAGCGGCCGTTCAGATCAAGAAATCAGAGCAGTACTGAGCGGCTGGAGTCGGCCAGAAGCGGACATCCAATTAGCTACCCATGACGAAGAAAGCGTAGCTGAAATAGTCTGAGTGATGACGAAATACAGATATTTCATTTCTCGCCTCGCTCAGGACTGCCTCTGCCTCGGGAATACCTCTCCAGTCTTTCACCTTCTCTGCAATGCGCTCTTCCATTGGATCATAGTACTGGTCAGTCCATGCGCTTGCCGGAAAGACAAAATGGCCCAGCACTGTGTACCCATTACGCTTGATAGTCTCCAGCTTTGCGGCCACGGTATCGATCTCTGGATATTCTCGCCAAAACTCGACGACCTCAGCTGGGGGATGCGGCTTCAACCACACCGCGTCACTGACCACAACGTAGCCCCCCGGCCTGATAAGTTCTTTAAACTTTCTAAGGCCAGCCTCAAAGCCCAAGTTGTAGATCGCTCCCTCGGACCAAATGACATCGAAACTGGACTCTGGGAAAGTCATCTCCTTCATGTCCTGCACTACAGTCTCGAGGCGATCAGAAACACCTTCACTTTCCGCTTCGGCGTTTACTCTTTCAATCATCTCAGGAAGGAAGTCGAGTGCTACAACTATGCCGGCTCCGCTTCTCAACAGTTCGACTGTTTGCTTACCGGGTCCGCAGCCCACGTCGAGTACTCGCGGCCCCTTAGGAAACGACGGAATCATCTCGAATGCTCTGCGAGTCAGCTCGTCTGAGCCGGGGCCCGCACGCGGCAAGCTTCCATAAATTTGGAGAAAATAGTCCACGGAATTACGAGATTCTCCTGATTTTCTGGCGTCCGCTTTGGGTCAGTGCCAGCCTCTCACTACTTTATCACTTGGGCGGCTGGTTTCGGGCAGAACCAGCCGGTCAACTTCTAATCGAAAACCTGAACGGCCTTGCTAATCAGAGTGTCGAGCTGGGTAGCTTCAACTGACGGGAATGAGAAGGAATTGCGCGGCGTGGACAGGACGAACCCTCCCTCAGAATTCGGGGTCGAGTAGCGACCCGGACAATAGGCTTGTCTTTCCGTCTGTGAGGGCCTGCACCTCGCAATACCGTGGACGCAGCGATATTTGGCTTGGCATTCACTATCGAACTGACGCGTAAATTCGAGTTCCTGAAGTTCGTCTCGTAGATTGGAGAGCAGGCTATCCGTAATGTAGATCTGGTCTGACACCGTTGAGTTCTCAAGCGTTATCTTCACGCCACGGATTCTTTCTCCATCTGGTCCCTTAACCTCAATTGCTGTAATTGCGGCGTTCGCATCGACGCTCTTTATCTCGCCAAGGAACTCCGACCAAATATCCTCCGAGCCGTCTGCTGACGCAACGGTGTGTAGTTGAGTCGGTTCAGGAACAGATATTTCCTCGGCCAACTGGCTCTGGGCCGACACGCTGGAAGATAGGTAGGTCAGAGAGCCGAGATACACAATCAATAGTGTCTTCGTCGCTCTATTCATGAATGTCCACCTAGTAGTGACGCGTCGTCAGGCTGACTTGTCGCGCCAGCCCTTACGACGCGCCTACAAAACCGTATCGCCCGAAGACCAGGATGCTAGGTTTCAAGCGGGTGTTGTGTCGACCCATTGAGACCGCAGTCAGTACCAGCCGCTGAGGGCGGCAATTGCAGCGATTGTTTATCCGTCATTGGTTTTGGATGATCCAACGAACGAATGGAACCCGCCATATGCCATCCGTTCAGCATCAAAACCTGAATGCGATGAATTGATCAAATCCGCCATTCTTGGGTCAGCCGCGACCCTCTTATTTGCCAAATCACGTGCCCCGCGAGATTCGAATTCCACCCATCCAAACACGACGGCTTCGCCCTCGGTTGTGGCTGCGAGATCAGTGAATGAGCGCGTTCCCCTCAATATCAAGTCGTCGCCGACATATTCCCTGTAATCGAGCGCGCCGTGTTCCTTCCAAATTTCTGCAGCCGCTTCAACAAGACGCCTATACTCGTCCAGGCGATCTCGCGAAATGGGCAAAACGAATCCGTCAATGTAGTGAGCCATACATGTTCCGATAGTGGTAACCAATTCTTGTGTTCTCGGCCAGAAGCGGCCTCTCAGTTTGGGATCAGACAGGGGTCCTCGCCCAATTCCACCAGTTCAACAAACTTGGATCGAAGTCCCTTTTTTCGCCACTCGTAGACAAATCTCGCGTCGCAGAATGAATACAACTCCCGGATGTTTCGAAGTTGTGCCTGCCACGCAGATTCCTCTAAGAAACCGGACTGGTACTGGTAATAGTGATTGTCGAACTGAATCCACAGCCACAAAAACACATTAATATCTCTGGCGGAAATCTCGTCATTGATTCCGTTGCGGAGTCCGGGGATCGGCGCCAGCCAGTCCGCCTCAATTGATGCCAGGTGGAGGTTCATGGTTGCTTCCGCGCGCGATTGATACTGTGTGGCCAATGCTATTTCATGACTTTGCTTGAGCTGGAGCCCGACAAACAGAAGTGATGCGATAATCGCGACGAGTCCGACCAATTCGGCAATATCTTTCCAATCCGAAAATTTCATTTTTGGCAGCTGCTTATTTTCATTTTCTTTTTGTAGGTGAATAGTAACCCAAGGTCATCCTTGGCAGGTTATTCAATCGTTCTGCCACGGCCTGTCGGAGTTGTCACCTCTGGGCAATCTCACCGAATTGCAGTTCGGCCAACCGTGCGTACAGCGAGTCGCGTTGTACGAGTTCTTCGTGCGTGCCGATGTCGACGATCTTGCCGTGATCCATCACGACAATGCGCGTAGCTTTGAGTACGGTTGCAAGCCGATGCGCGATGATGACAG
>WTCH01000319.1 GCA_013138675.1 Woeseiaceae bacterium
TGTCAGTAAAACAAGCGCTTAAGTCACGCTTTGGATCGCGTCGAACAGCAGCCCGGCAATGTTCAGATCGAACTGCTGGTCGAGTTCACGAATGCCGGTTGGACTCGTGACGTTGACCTCGGTCAGATAATCGCCAATAACGTCAATTCCGGCGAACAGGACTCCGGCGTCGCGCAGTACAGGCCCGACTGTTTCGCAAATCGAGCGATCAGCATCTGACAATTCCTGGCCGACACCCGTGGCGCCCATAATCAGGTTGCCGCGATGGTCATCGTCCGATGGAACCCGAGCCAGTGCATAGGGCACCGCCTCGCCATTGATAAGAAGAATGCGCTTGTCGCCGGCGCTGATCTCGGGAATATACACCTGCGCCATCGCGAACTGCTGCCCGTAATCAGTCAGGGTCTCGAAGATGACGTTGGCATTCTTGTCGCCCTTGCCGACGATGAAAATGGATTTGCCACCCATGCCGTCGAGCGGTTTTGCGACGATGCGCTCATGTTCGGCGAGAAACGCTTTCATTTCCGGCATCGAGCGCGTGATTAACGTACCGGGTGTGCAGTCAGGGAACCAGGCTGTGTACGCCTTCTCGTTCATGTCGCGCAACGCCTGCGGGTTATTGACGATCAGGGCACCGGCCGCATGCGCACGGTCGAGGATGTACGTCGTGTAGATGTACTCCATGTCGAACGGCGGGTCTTTGCGCATCAGGATAACGTCCAGCGCTCCGAGTTCGACGGCTTCTTGCGCGCCCAGCTCGAACCAGTCGGAATTATCGTCTTTTACGCTGAGCCGATGAGACCGGCCATAGGCTCGGCCGCTCACCAGCTTGAGGTCGTGCTGCTGAAAATAGTGGATTTCTGCGTTCCGCCGCTGCGCTTCGAGCAACATTGCGAGGGAACTGTCCTTGTAGGGCGTAATGGACTCAATCGGGTCCATGATGATGCCGATTTTGAGCGTGCCGCTGACCATCGCCGAGTTCCAGGCCCCTGACAGATTCGAGCGAGCAACTATACCTTGGAATCAATGGGTAAGCGTTGAAAATTCTTGAGTTTTTGCGCTCCGCAACGGGCGTCGTAGCAGGAGTTATGTCAATATGGTACAAGTCGGTTTTGCTGAGCTTTATACGGCTGCCCACCGCCATGGTGCAGTGAAAAAGACAACCTAGAAGAGAATCCTTGGGGATTCCAGAAAAGCGTGAGGAAATCCGGTGTCAAATAACGCATCTCGAAGTCTCAATGGCCTCAAGATTCTCGTTGTGGATGACAGCAAAACCATCCGTCGGACAGCAGAAACCCTGCTGACCAAAGAGGGTTGTCAGGTATTCACAGCTATCGATGGCTTTGACGCATTGTCAAAAATTGCCGATCACCAGCCCGACCTGATTTTTGTCGACATCATGATGCCGCGTCTCGACGGTTACGAGACCTGTTCCCTGATCAAGCACAACAAGATGTTCAAGGAGATACCGGTCATCATGCTGTCGTCGAAGGACGGCCTTTTTGACCGTGCGCGCGGGCGCATTGTCGGGTCGGAACAGTACCTGACCAAACCGTTTACCAAAGACGAGTTGCTTGGTGCGATTTCGAACCAGGTCAACTAGTCACCACTTACTGAGCACGTTGCAAAGGATGCGTTGATGGCAGTAATTCTCATCATCGATGATTCGCCGACCGAACTGCATTTGTTTCAAAAAATGCTGGAGAAGAGCGGCTTCGAAACACTCGTGGCTGACAGCGGCGAGGAGGGCTTGCGCAAGGCAAAGTCATCCCGGCCTGATTGCATCCTGATGGATGTCGTTATGCCGGGCATGAACGGGTTTCAGGCGACTCGCAAGCTAACGCAGGATTCGGATACGTCGGGCATACCGGTCATCATGATTACGACCAAGGACCAGGAGACGGACAAGATATGGGGCATGCGCCAGGGCGCTGTGGAGTATCTCGTCAAACCAGTCGAAGCAAAACAGCTCGTGGCCAAGATCAATGCGGTGATGGCCGCCTGAATGAGTGAGTCGGTGGATCTCGCGAAGCTCGTTGAGCAGCCGTTTGATTTGCTGCAGGAAATCGAGCGGCGCAGTCGCCAGGCACACTCGGGCCAACACAGCGGCGCACTGCCGTCTGAGTGGGTTGGTGTCGGATTCCGTATTGGCGAGGAGCATTTCGTTGCCGGTCGTGAGCACGTTCGAGAGGTGCTCATGTTGCCCGATGGCATGACACGGGTACCGGGTGCCAAGCGCTGGATGCTCGGTATTGCGAATTTGCGTGGTCATTTATTGCCACTTGTAGACGTCAAGCTGCTGCTCGGCAGCGGTCGTACGACATTGCGACGCAACACCCGCGTGATTTCGGTCAATCATCGGGAAATCCCTGCCGGACTTGTCGTCGACGAGGTGCTCGGGTTTCGCCGTTTCATGGATCACGAATTCACAGACACCTGGCCCGAGACTATCGTCCGCTGCGACCGATTCCTGACGGGAGCGTACCAGCGCGGTGAGGACACATGGCCCGTCATCAACTTGTTCGATTTCATCGAAAGCAACCTGTTCCTGCAGGCTGCGGCCGAATAGGAATAACTCAGAGTTAGTAACTTATGGCTAATA
>WTCH01000122.1 GCA_013138675.1 Woeseiaceae bacterium
ATGGTCACGCCGAACTTGCACTTAGCGGGGTAGTGAATGGACAACTGGAGTCAGTGATACTCGACCGTGTTCGTATCGACGATGACGGCATTCACTGGATCGTCGACTACAAAACGAGTTCCCATGAAGGCGGTGACCTGCAGGGTTTTCTCAGCGCTGAAACCGATCGCTATCGACCGCAATTGGCGAAGTACGTGGAGATCTACCGCAACTATTCGAACGCGGATGTGCGCTGTGCGCTGTACTTTCCGTTGTTGCAGGAGTTTGTCGAGGTCAACTTGTAACGCTTACAACTGGCCTTCGAGGCGCAGTTCATACTGGCCGCGTTCGTTCGGTGTGCCAAGAAACCGCATTTGCTCGCGCAGGTTTGCAGGCGTGGTGTCCTTTGGCGCCACCTGCGCAAGAAACTGGTACGTGCGATCTGACGACACCGACAAACTTCCGGCTAGTTCGACAACTGCGTCAGTATCCTCGACGCTCGCGATGACGCCCGATTCCTGGGTAAAAAATTCAGCGCGGAATCCGCCGACAGATGAACGGTGAATCAGGGGCGCGAGCAGGTTGGCGACCTCCAGGGTGCCGTCTGCGGCGACCGGGATGCCATTCTCAAACACGAGTCGCTCAAACTGCAGATTGGCCGTACCGTCGAGTCCCGGCATGCCGACAATGGATTGCATGGATTGCAACGACAGAGATGCGGTGAGATTACGGAGTGATGCTGAACCGCCGATCCCGATCGCAACATCGCTATTAACGAATCCGGAAACGGCATCGGCCTCGATGCCGTACGCAAGTTCTCCTGTGAACAGATGCCAGGGCTGCATTCGCCAGTTGAGATTCCGAACATAGATGCCGCCGAATTCACCTTCGAGCGCGTGTCCGCGCCAGATCGAGCCTTGTATCCCGGAGATCGCGACACCTGCTGGCGTAAACCAGTGATGGGCCACCCGTGCCGGAAAGTTGATGAGCAGACCGAGAAGCAGGGTGATCACGCCAATGATCACGAATCGGGAACGGGTCAGCATTAGGGTGCGCGTTCCAGCGTCAGCGTGGCATTAATTCGCCCGGGACCGGCCTGAGCGGATGTCGACAGACTGCCGGACGCTACCTGCATCGCGTATTGAGAACTCAGGTCATTGAGCCAGAGCACCAGGTCGTCGAAGGCAACATTCTCAAACTCAACACGTATGCCATTGCTCGTCGTCGGCTGGCTGCGTCGCAGGGAACGGTCCAGTCCCCGTACGCGCAACGTCTGATCGACGATGACAACGGGTGTCTGGTTGCTGCTTACGGCCGGCCGGCTGCTGTTGGTTGTCGTTGTTTGTACGCTCCTGAGCGGCCGCAACTCTGCAAGCGACCGTTCCCAGTCCACGACGCTCGACTGCAGCGACCGGTGGCCTTTATCCAGCGGCGTCCATACAAAAGCATAGAGCAGCGCGAGAGCCACCGCTGCGGCGCCACCGAGAACGAACAGACGTTCCCGTGATTCAAGAGAGTCCAGCCAGTCCCTCATACGCCTGCCTCGCGGATCTGGATACGGCTGCTCACCCTATCGCCGACCTGGTCCGTTGACTGGATTGATGCAGTGAAGCGGCCTGAACCACTGACGATCTTCTGAATACTGTCGAGCGTCGCTACATCAGGTGCGCTGAGGCGAACGTCGATGACACCCGCGCGGTAGCTGATTGCTTCGATGTCTGCAGAGCCGTTCTGCTGCATCGCAATGCCCAGTTGTTGCAAGGACGGCAGGAATACCTGCGCGGCGACTGGCCCACCGGCACCGCGTCGCACAGAATTTACCGTCGCAACAGGGTCAAGCACTTCGCGATTATCCTGCGGCCGGATTTCACGATAGATTTCCGAAAATTGCGCTTTCAGTACGGCTTCTTCCTGACTAAGCCGGTAGTAGTCAACTCCTTTGCCCGCAATGCCGACGACACCCAGTGCCAGCAGCAAAATTGCGGCGAATCGCCACGGTCGGAATAAGGCACCAACTTCGGTCCTGGCCCCGTACCGGCCCTGCAACAGGTTGATTCCACGACCCGTCGCCACCGTTACAGCCAGACGCGGCAATATGCCATCAGGGAGCAGATTGATGTCGACACTCGCCAGTTCATGGCGCAAGGCATTCCAGTCATGACCGAAGTGCTGTTCCACCGCCGGTTCGCAATAGACGAGAAGATGCCCCGACGCGTCCCCGAGATCCTCATCCTCGGCAGAATCATTAAGCGCGCCGGCAACAGCGAGGGCATCGCTGGGCTTGACGCCCTGCAACACAAATTCATTGTCTGCACCATCGTTGAACATGATCTGATCTTCGGTGGCGAGCATACTCAGCGTGCCGGGAATGCGCGCGAGGCCGTGGTTTTCCGCGACAATTTTTGACGGAGAAATCCCGGCCGCTTCAAGCTGATCGAGCCACGACCGCATGTGTTCGTGCGCGACGATTGCAACCGGCAACATGCCGTTGTCGCGACGAATGCCCGCCGCAAAATGCAGGTTCTCGACATCGTCGGCCAGTTGTTCTTCGAGAGCGAAGGGCAGTGCGGAGAGCAGTCTCGGGCCCCGCTTAACCGGGATGTCAACCGTGGTGGTCAATACCTTGGTAGCTTGCACCAGCACGATAACGCTGCGATCAGCGATATCTCTCACGGCTTCTGCGAGCGGACCGGTAACCGGAGCGCTCAGACGCGTTCCGCTGCTATCCACGGCTATCCAGTCGGCCGCGGCATCGCGCTCGGCAGGTAGACGAATGACGAGAAACTCGGCCATAACTCAGGTTGTTCCCAGGCTGCGCAAGATCGGAGTTGCGTCACCCTGGGGGCTACGCTCCAGCAAGCTGAAATAGGTGATACGCACGGTATCAACCCGGACGATCACCTTCAATCGGAAAAAGTCACTGGTTTCCGCTAACTGCTGCAATACATCGGGGGTTACGAGCGACGAGAACGTGTTATTGACGTCGGCGAAGCCCACATCCTGGCGCTCGGACAAGAGGCGCTCCACGTCGGCCGTGGTCAGGTTTTCATCCAGCGATTGCAGTACCGGGCCTGTCGCCGTATTCACATTGATCGCCTGTCGACCGGGTAGTGCAGTGATGTGTGGCAACAGCGTGTCGAGGATTGCCTTGTCCATACCCTCGAGCGCGGCCAGTTCACTCGTGCTGGAGATCATCTGGTTGGCCGCGCGATAGGGCGGGACATTGCCCGTGTAAAGCGAATCCTCCGCGCCATCGGGAAAGCCGACTTCCTGGTCCGCATCAATCCAGTCCGCGGCGATCCCGGCCAGGCGTGCATCAAGCCCCAGTGCACGCAGCAAACGCTGGAACTGCTCAAGTGAGGCTTTATCGACTTCACCCGCGGCGTCGACCAGGTTGTTGATATTGAATCGGCCCTGTAAGTCCTCAATGTCGCCGAAGATCTCCCCCTGGATGCTGTCGCCGGGCCCGCCCAATGGAAGTACTGGCAATTCGCTTGCCCAGATTTCGCCGAGATGGTCAGTCGTACTGTCTTCCGCATCCTGACGCAAGATCGTAAGCACCCAGCTCTCGGCCCCCAGGGCCGCCTGAATGGCTTCCTCACGGTACATCGACACATACGTGCGCCGCAGGTCGAGCGAATTGTCCCACTCCAGGCTGAAGATCAGCGTGGTGATCAGCGCCATAATCAGCATCGCTGTAATTAGCGCTACACCGCGCTGCCTTCTCATGGCGCGATCTCCAGGAGGCGAGTAATTTCGCCCTGGTCAGGCAACGTCAGGACAATCTCGACAGCCCTGGGGCGATTGCGCATACCTGTGCCGCCCTGCTGGTTCTCTGGCGGCCAGACCTCGGACAGCTCTCCCGTCGCGGAGTAGAAACGAAAGTAGAGGCTCTCGACATCGTCGAGCAGGACCGTGATAACAGGTTCGTTGGCATAGGTGCGGTCGAGAACGCCCCAGTGATATCTAAGAAGCTCGTCGCCCTCAATTCGGTACGCAACCCGCTGCAGCGTCCCGCGGGGTAGCCCAACCGGATTTCCCCAGCCACCGTGCGTCAACTCGAGCGCAAACTCCGAACCGAGCGCACTGCGCAGCGCCGCGACGTAAGTGTCCCCAAGCTCCGAGCGAATAGGGCGCGGTGCCAACTGCAGCAGGTCGCTGCTCAGGTAGCGTACGGTCCTCTGTACCGACTGCAAACGCTCCATGCGGTCAGTCAGATAGTCGGCGTTGGACAGCGTTGAGCCGAGTGCAGAATAGGCGAGCATCGACATGACGCCGAACACGGCCAGAGCGACGAGTACTTCGATAAGAGTAAAGCCCGAGAATTCGCGTCGGATCATTCGCGTGCCCCCGAACCTTCCGACCCTCGATTCCAGGCCCTGTTGCTCTGCCCGGGAATCACGGGCTCGCCGATGAACCCGGTTACCTTGCGGATGACAGCACTACCGTCCGCGTACGATATTTCCACATCTACCCGGAACAGGTTATCGATGCCGCTTTCGGATGTTACCGCGCGCCATCGCCAGGTTGTGTTCGCGTAGTCAACTTCACCGCTGGTCGCAGTCACTTCCGGAATGACATTTGCCAAGCGCAACTCGGCAATCTTGTTCTGCGCGATCCAGCTGGCGAACGTGCGTTCCCGCATCGAATTCGACGTGTCGATCATGCGGCCCATCTTCGCAGCTACGGCGGTGAGCGACAGCGCAATGATCGCGAGCGCCACCATGACTTCGACGAGCGTAAATGCCTTGCAGTTTCTGCGCCCGGTAATCATCTGTCTTCGGGATCCTGGAATTTGATGTCGCCGAGCAAATTACTTTCGAGGACGATCAACTGGTCGAGATCCTGACGCTGGACACGCAACTCGAAGGGCGTCATATCGCCGCTCGAGAACACCAGGATGTGCGGCGCATAATTCTCTGCAACACTTACCGATGTCATCTCGTCAGGTGACTCGGTCTCGGCTGGCTCCGGATCAAGCAGGACGCGCTGGCCTTCGACCCACAACTCGAACTCCATTTCTTCGGGGAGCTCTCGCATGCGCAAGGTATCGTCGCCGATCAACTCGCTCCAGGTATTTAGCAGGGGATCGAACTCGACGAAACGAAATCCACCGGTCATGAACTCGATACCGAATTCGCGACCCTGCATGACCGCCTCGTCCTGCGCGACCTGAACCAGCGCAACAAGGCGCCGACCTTCCTCGCGCAAATCACGGTCATCGCCGAGCACACCGAGCGAAAGCACGGCGATCGACATGACGACAGCAATAATCGAGACAACGACCAGTATCTCGATCAGCGTAAAAGCCCTGCTACGGCGATGAAGTTTCATCGATACGGGTCGATGCGCCACTGCGTACGGCGCTAGGTCAGGTCCCAGTTGCCGATGTCAGCATCGACACCCTCACCACCGGGTTTATTGTCGCGGCCCAGGGTATAAATATCGATCTCGCCCTGGTTACCCGGATTCAGATAGAGATAGGGATTTCCCCACGGGTCGTTCGGCAGTTTTGGCAGGTACCCGCCCGATTTCCAGTTCTTGATATTCGGGTCGGCCGGCTTGGTCACAAGAGCCTCAATACCCTGTTCGCTGCTCGGGTAGGCGAAGTTGTCGAGGCGATAGAATTTGAGTGCGTTCTCGATATTGGCGATCTCGGCCTTGGCCTTGACGATCTGGGCATCGTCAACACGACCAATGACGTTCGGGGCCACAATGGCGGCCAGAATGCCGATAATTATCACGACGACCATGATTTCGATCAGCGTGAAACCGCGCTGGCGGCGAACAACCAGCCGAGACTCTGAAGATTGACTCACAGCATTAGCTCCACGGCGCAAAGGCGCCGAAATTGACTCAGTAAATGGTTAAACGTCAGTATACCAAACATGGGGTTACGCAAAGGCGACTCAAGTCGCCACCAAAGTTTCGGATTCACTGCCTGGGCGCTGCCAATGGCGGCGCTAGGCTGCGCCATCATTATCGCCATTTTCGGTGACGCAGGCCGCGTCTGGCTCAGTTATGATCGCCCGGAGATAGCGGCGGGCGAACTCTGGCGTCTTATGAGCGGCCATTTCGTGCACCTCGGCATTTCGCACCTGGTCTGGGATGCGGCGGGATTCCTGTTGATCTGGTACCTGGTAGGCCAGTCCTTCAGCCGCATGCAGTGGGTCATCGTGTCGCTGGTGACTATTGTCGGCATCGATCTCGGCTTCTGGTTTCTTGAGCCGAACCTGAGCTGGTACGTAGGGCTGTCTGGTCTCTCGCATGGCGTGTTGGCCGCAGGTATTGTGGGAAGTCTCAAGTCCGGACGTGTCGATATGTGGATTCTTGGCGCCGCCCTGATCGCCAAGCTTGCGTACGAGGCCTTGGTTGGTCCTCTGCCTGGCTCGGCAGAATCGAGCGGTGGCACAGTCATCGTTGCTGCACACGTATACGGCGCTGTCGCGGGGGCAATCGCGGCAGGTGTGATCCTGATTAGAGTCCGGACACAAGCGTCTATATAATGCGCGGCCACGAGTAGCCTCTTTTGGGGAGAGCGATATGTCCATAGCGATGGTATTTCCTGGGCAGGGTTCCCAGTCACAAGGGATGCAGGCTGATCTTGCGGCCGAGTATCCCTTGGTGCAGGAAGCCTATGCGGAGGCAAGCGACATCCTTGGCTATGATCTCTGGCAGCTGGTTCAGGACGGACCAACAGAGAAACTCGCGGAGACTGTTGTAACGCAGCCCGCGATGCTGACCGCCGGGTACGCGTCCTGGCTGGCGTGGCAGGCAGCGGGAGGGGCACAGCCGGCACAAATGGCAGGACACAGCCTGGGCGAGTACACGGCGCTTGTATGCGCAGGGGCGATCGGATTTGCCGATGCGCTGAGAATCGTCAAGAAGCGATCGGAGCTCATGCAGGCCGCTGTACCGGTCGGAGTCGGCGCCATGGCGGCAATACTCGGGCTTGACGACGAAGCCGTGATGGCCGCATGCGAGGACGCGACCGGTATTGGCGTGGCCGAGGCTGTGAATTTCAATTCGCCTGGCCAGGTCGTCATTGCCGGTCACAAGGACGCCGTCGCCCATGCTGTAGAGCGTGCAGAGGCCAATGGCGCGAAACGCGCCATTCTCCTGCCCGTCAGCGTCCCGTCACATTCGTCGCTGATGATCGGGGCAGGCGAGGAGCTTGCAGAGACGCTCGCGGGGGTCGATTTCTCGCCCACCAATGTGAGCGTCATTAACGCCACCGATGGAACGCCGTACACCGATTCTGACGATATGCGTACGCGCCTCTCACACCAGGTTTATCGCCCTGTTCGATGGGTCTGTACGATTAACGCCATGCTCGACAGCGGGGCGACCTCGGTTATCGAATGTGGACCGGGTAAAGTACTTGCTGGTCTCGTGCGACGTATTAGCCGCGCGACCCCTGTTGGCACGATCGATTCAATCAGCGGCCTGCAAAAGGCGCTCGAAGCATAAGGAAATAGTATGAACAGTTCATTCAGCAACAATGCGCTGGAGGGCGAGGTTGCCCTGGTCACAGGCGCGTCGCGTGGCATCGGCGCATCGATTGCAGAAGCGCTGGCCTCTGCCGGCGCAACGGTTATCGGTACGGCAACCAGTGAGGGCGGTGCCGCCGGAATCTCTGATGCACTGGGCGGCAACGGACGGGGTATCGTCCTGGACATCTCGGACGCCGAATCCGTTGCGGCTGCGATCAAGAATGTCCAGGATAATGAAGGCAGCCCAACGATTGTCGTGAACAATGCCGGCATTACCCGCGACAACCTGCTCATGCGAATGAAAGTGGAAGAGTGGGAGGACGTTCTGTCGACCAATCTAAGTGGCGTCTATCGGGTCAGCAAAGCGTGCTTGCGCGGCATGATGAAAGCGAAGAAAGGCCGCATCATCAATATTGCGTCAGTCATCGGTATCATGGGCAATGCGGGGCAATCCAATTATGCGGCGGCAAAGGCTGGCATCATCGGCTTCTCCAAATCGCTGGCGCGTGAGATTGGTTCTCGGAACATCACTGTGAATGTTGTGGCACCCGGTTTTATCGACACCGATATGACGCGGGTGCTGCCAGAGGAGCAAAAAAATGCCATGCTGACCCAGGTACCGCTCGGCCGCCTCGGGGACGGGCGGGACATCGCGAATGCCGTCGTTTTTCTGGCCTCGGCCTCGGCAGCCTATATCACGGGCGAGACCCTGCACGTCAATGGCGGCATGCTGATGGACTAAATTGATCGGTCTTGTGTGTGGATTGCCATGAACGATTCACATACAATACCGTGCCACGGTCATACAGCATCGTGGATTATCAAGGACTTACATATTTTTTTGGGGTTTTTTGCGGCACTATCCCGCGCCAATCAATACCCTGACGTGCAACATTTTTGATGAGTCTTCTCAGGAGAAGCGACCACTATGAGCAGTATCGAGGAACAAGTTAAGAGCATCGTTGCAGAGCAACTCGGCGTTAAAGAAGACGAGGTAACGAACGATGCTTCCTTTGTCGATGACCTCGGCGCCGATTCGCTGGACACGGTCGAATTGGTAATGGCTCTCGAAGAGGAATTCGAAACCGAAATCCCCGACGAGGAGGCTGAGAAGATTACGACCGTTCAGCAAGCGATCGACTTTGTAACCGCTCGCCAGAGCAAAGACTGAGTCCGAAGGCGCGGTGCTCTGTACCGCGCCTTTTATTCACCGCGACACATCGGCAGTTCTGCCAAAACATTCGGAAATATCTTGAAACAACGACGCGTCGTTATTACTGGCATGGGGATCATCTCACCAGTAGGTAACCGGTTGGAAGAAGCCTGGTCAAACGTCTGCGAGGGTGTTTCAGGAATTCAACTTATCGAAGACTTCGACCCGAGTTCGTTCTCGACACGCATTGGCGGCATGATCCGCAATTTCGACGCGAGCGACTATATGCCGTCGAAAGATGTTCGCCGAACCGATCCATTTATCCATTACGGTATTGCCGCCAGCATCGAGGCAGTCAAGCACTCCGGGCTGGAAATAACAGAGGAGAACGGGCACACCATCGGCATTGCCATGGGCTCCGGTATCGGTGGCATCAAAACCATCGAGGACAACCACAACAAATTCCTGGCCGGCGGCCCACGTAAGGTCTCGCCGTTCTTCATCCCCGGGTGCATTATCAACATGACCTCGGGATATGCCAGCATCCTGCAGCACATCACGGGACCTAATGTTTCGATCGTGACCGCGTGCGCATCGTCTGCTCATTGCATTGGTTTTGGCGGACGCATGATTGAGCATGGTGATGCTGACGTTATGCTGGCTGGCGGTTCCGAGTACGCAACCACACCCGCGGCGATGGGCGGTTTTTGTTCTGCCAAGGCCATGTCGACGCGCAATGATGAGCCCACCAAAGCGAGCCGACCGTATGACATTGACCGCGACGGATTTGTCCTGAGCAATGGTGGAGGCTGCGTAGTGCTCGAAGAACTTGAGCATGCGAAAGCACGCGGCGCTACGATTTACGCAGAGCTGATCGGGTTCGGAATGAGTGGCGATGCCTTCCACATCACAACACCGCCGGCGGATGGTGAAGGGGCACGCAAAGCGATGGCTGCGGCCATTCGTGACGCAGGTATTGACCCGTCCGATATCGACTATGTCAATTCACACGGCACGTCGACTCCGGCAGGGGATCTCGGTGAGTCAATCGGAATTCGACGTGCGTTTGGTGACGCGGCCGACAATTTGATGGTTAGTTCGACCAAGTCGACGACGGGGCACATGCTCGGTGCTGCTGGCGTAGCTGAATGCATATTTTGTGTGCACGCCCTCAACAACCAGGTCGTGCCGCCGACCAGCAACCTGGACAACCAGGATCCTGCCTGCGACCTTGATTACATACCGAACGACGCTCGCGATGCTAAAGTACGCACAGCCCTTTCCAACTCGTTCGGATTCGGGGGCACGAACGGAAGCCTTATTTTCCGCGCATTTGACTGACCGGAGTGTTCAGATTTGAAGCGCCTGCTCCTTCTTGGCAGTGCTGTTCTTGGCCTTTTGGTCCTCGTTGCCGCGTTTGCGGCCTTCAAGGTAAGCAATTTCCTGCACACACCGGTCAACGCAGGTGACACGGGCATCGATTTCGTAATCGAATCCGGCGCGTCATTTCGTGCCGTCAGCGACGACCTTGCCGAACAGGGTGTCATAAGCAATTCCCGTGCCTTTCGCGCCTACGCGCGGTGGACCGGCAAAGCCAGCGCCGTTCAGGCCGGTGACTACCACATCCGTGCAGGGACAACTCCGATGCAATTACTCGGGCAGTTCACCAGTGGTGACGTCAAGTTGTATTCCTTTACGATTATCGAAGGCTGGAATCACTGGGAGCTTCTTCAGGCGCTACGTGACGACGACTTTATTGACGCCTCACTGACCGACGAAGACTGGCCCGGACTGCTCCAGGAACTTGGTGCAGAAGGGGCGCACCCCGAAGGTTTGTTCCTTCCCGAGACCTACCGATTCCCACGCAATTCAAGCGACCGAGATGTTCTTCGTCAGGCGTATGGCCTGATGCAGGACGTGCTGGTCGAAGAGTGGCTGGCAAAGGCCGAAAACGTCCCGATTGCCACGCCGTACGACGCGCTTGTTCTTGCATCGATCATCGAGAAAGAAACCGCACGCGTGGATGAGCGGCCGAGGATTTCCGGCGTATTTACACGGCGCCTCGAGAAACGCATGCGGCTACAGACTGACCCTACAGTTATCTATGGCATTGGACCTGACTTCAACGGCAACCTGACACGCCGCGACCTGCAGACCGACACACCCTACAACACCTATACACGCGGCGGGCTGCCACCGACGCCTATTGCGATGCCGGGTCGTGAT
>WTCH01000172.1 GCA_013138675.1 Woeseiaceae bacterium
GAACAGCAAATCCGTCGGATTCGGGCCCGTTGGATCAATGTACGGCTGTCGCAGGAACCCGGCTCCCGTGTCCGCGCCATAAGCAACAACGACTTCGCGATCGATTTCGGTCGCATACAGACCAGCGATCCAGCGAACCGACTGATCCTGTGGTGACGTAAAGCGTACCTCGAGGCTCGAATCCTGCTGATTGCGTTCCTGGTACTGGTAGCCATCACACGCCGATGGCGTATAGGGACCGTAAATGCCGATAAAGTCGATATCGTTATTAGGTGGGAAGTTCCCGCTGCCTGGCGGGAAAACGCCGAAAGGCTGGAAAAACGCACCAAACAAATCGTCCCGACCGGCACCGCCATCGGCAACCGGCTGGTTATTTAACGTGGCGCGATCGGAAAAACAGGCGGGCGACGTGACCTCGTAGCCGTAGAACGTTGCACTCGTCCCATCGGACAACAGGTACTCGTCCAGATCGTTGTAGGAAGCGATAAAGGTCCAATCGCCATTGTCGGTCTCGTAGTCAGCCTTGAACGCAAACTCGGTCGTCTCCTGCTTATTCTCACCGGGAACGTTGAATGAGAAGATGAAGTCATGGTCGTTTACGTCTGCGAAAAACGTCGGACCCAAGCCGAAATCCTCGGCGAACGCCGGTATCGCGAAAACGGCATTAAAATTGATTGCACCGCCTTCGACCTCGGAATAGCCCGCACGAAAATCCAGATCGAGTCGGTCGTTCGGTTCGAATATCAGACGTCCGCGTACGGTCGTGTCCTCGAGATAGTCAACGGCTGAGCCAGGGTTCTCGTAAACATTGGAAAAGACGCCGTCAAATTCGCGATAACTGGCCGCCAGGCTACCTCGTGCCGAGCCTCCAAGCGGGCCACTCATACGCAGCGACCCCTTTGTGAAGCCGTCACTGCCGCCGCCCAATTTGACCTGACCCTCGAATTCATCTCCAGGCTCCCTGGTCGTAACGAGAATGGCACCGGCCACAGCATTGCGCCCATACAGGGCGCCCTGCGGCCCTTTAAGGACTTCGATCTGCTGCACATTAACGAGTTCTTCGTTAAAGCTGTTCGGATTCGTGCTCAGGATGCCATCTACGACATAGGCGAAGGTCGACTCCGCGTCTCTCGTGGAAACGATGCCGCGGATACTCACCTGTGTGTCGCCGACGTTGGCTGTGTCAACGATGGTGACGTCAGGCATCAGCGATATAAAGTCGGCAGGTCGTTCGATACCGGCTCGTTCAATCGTTTGTTCCGTAAATGCAGTAATTGCGATAGGCACTTCCTGCAAACTCTCTGCGCGCTTACGTGCAGTGACGACGACTTCGTCGATCGCCAGCACACCGTCTTGCTGTGCGCTTGCCGTAGCAAAAGGCAGCATCGACAACATGCTGATCAATACAATCGTTCTCGTAGCCGTTTTCATACCATTACCCCCTTCCCAAGCAGTGCTTTGCTGCTTTGTTATAACTTTAGTTCTTTTCATGCGAGCTGGCAAGATCGAACTGGTTCTAACCGCCGTTAATCAAGACTCATCACCATTGCGAACTGATACAGCTCCGGGTTGTACAGCGCTTCAAGTACGTCAACAGTTTCGCCATTCTCCGTGGAGCTAAAGCGACGAACGGACAGCAATGCAGTCCCCGGTTCAACGTCGAGTTCCCCGGCAATACGACCAGATGCGCTCTTCGCGCTGAGTAACTGTTCCATTTTGGTCAGATTGATATTGTTTTCGCGCAGGAGATTCAATCGTGGCGTGCTTTCCAATTTACGCTTTGTGTAGGACCTGGAAATGCCGACTGTCCAACTGAGGTAGTAGGCGTAGGGCTCACCCTCTTCATTACTATTCACGCGGACGACCTTGTGTACCAGGTCACCCTCAGACAGATTCAGCCGTTCGCGAACATCGTCGGGCGGCACGACTTTTTCGATCGACACAACACGAACAATACTGTGCTCCGCCATCTCGATAAGACTATCGAGCATGCCGACGAGCGGGCCACGCACTGGTTTGGGTGTGTACAGGTAGGTGACATGAGAGCCCTTGCCGCGAAATCGGGAAACGAGATTTTCCGCAGCGAGTTCATCCATTGCGCGTTTCGCAGTGATTCGCGACACGTCAAACGTTGCAGTGAGCTGTTGTTCCGTCGGCATTTGCGCGTCAAGCGGTATCGTGCCGTCGAGAATCGCGGCCTTTAGCACCGAGTACAATTGGTGATAAAGCGGAACTCGTGACATGGTGCCGTTTTGTGCCAGTTGCCAATCGGCTTTTAGCTCATTCAACAGCTCAGGCATGGGGTGGCTCCGGCGCTGGCAGGTGCGTCTCCTCAAGTGACCGCGCCTTGATTTCATCGATCGTGCCACCAAAGCTGAACAAGCCCACGTCACCGCGCGCACCGCGCATCTCGTCGCGCAGCTTTTCAGTTGCTGCCGCGTCGGCACTACCGGCGTCGTCGATTACGACACCATAACGCTGCGCGCCGTCACGAGACACCAGGCCACGAGCGACGTCGACTTGTACCAACTCTGAGTCACGTTCCAGTGGGTCGCCCCAGCCACCACCACCCCAGGTGTTGAAGTAAAGGACGTCACCCTCTCTTACGTCGACTCCGTCACATTTCGCAGGTAACCACTCCTCACTACCGTCGGCACGGACCAGTCGCTTCGTCGACCGCATACCGGGATCGCCGCCTCGCACTCCCCACGGATAGGTAAGCCAGCGATCGTCATGAATACCAACTTGCCCGTCAACGAGAAACTCATAGGCCACCGACAGGCCATTACCACCTCTATGCAGTCCGGCACCTCCCGAATCGGCGATGGGCTCGTACTTGATGATGCGCAGTGGAAAGTAGGCCTCGATAAATTCGTTCGGTACGTTGGTGAACCCTGGCCACAATGAGTGTCCATCCGGGCCGTCGCCGATCGGTCGGCCAGGAATTCCACCAAAGCCGATCTGGAACAGCTGGAACCACTCGCCTTTTTTGTCATACCCGGAGAAAAACAGGTGCGGGCTATCAGAAAAGCCAGCTGCGTTCATCGCGTCTGGCGCGCCCTGGCCCAACACCCCGCCCATAACATCAAATATCCGCCCCAACGCGTGAGTTCGGCCGGAAAGCGCCGCCGGGAAATTTGGTTTCAGAAGGCTACCTTGCGGGATGCGAACATCGACGAGTTCGTAGAAACCATCATTAAAGAGAATATGCGGATCGAATAGATTGATCGTGAACGATCCAAAGAACATTTTGAACATATCTTCGCTGAGATAGAAATTGATCGAGCTCTTGGCCTGTGGATCAGTACCTTCAAAATCGAAGATCGCAACATCACCTTCGCGCCAAAGTTTGCAGGCTATCTTGTACGGCCCTTTACCAACCCCATCGTCACAAACAAAGTCCTCAAAATACTGTGGCTCCTCCGGGACGATCATGTTGATGATGGCACGCATCGCCTCGAGGTTTCGATCGAGCATGATCTGCATGGTTGTGTAGAAGGTGTCATCGCCGAAGCGCTCGGCGATCTCAACGCAGCGCTTGCCCGCGGTACGGCATGCCGCGACGAGTGCGTTCAGGTCAAAGCGATTCCACTCGGAGGTGCGTACATTGTGAAGGATCAATTCGAGCACATCAGCCTGCAACTCACCCTTCTTGTACAGTTTGGTCGGCGGAATCCGAATACCTTCCTGGTAAATTGTTTCTGCGCTTATCGGAATCGATCCGGGGACCATGACACCGTTGTCGGACATGTGACCAAACATTGCTGACCACGCCATGTGTCGGCCATCTTTGAAAATCGGCACGAGAACAATCCAGTCCGGCAAGTGCGAAACCGCGGCATTACACATGTACGGATCGTTCGTCAGAATGATGTCACCCTCTTCGATCTCGTCCTCGTAGGCATCCATGAAACCGCGAATGAACGAGCCAAACTGGCCGACAACCATCTTGCCGTCGCGATTCGCGACCATCGGGAAGCAGTCCCCTTGCTCGCGAATTCCCGGGCTCATCGCGGTCCGAAAAAGTACTGCATCCATTTCGACACGCACGTTTTTGAGCGCGTTTTCGATGATATCTACCGTTACCGTGTCAACGTCGACGGTTTCGAACGGCGTGGAGTTTGTTTCAATGATTTTTGCTGTCATGACGAACTCCTCACTTCGGCCGGGTTGATCAGAAGGTTGCCGACTTCGTCGACCGTGGCAGCATGTCCGGGCAGGACCAAGGTCGTCGAATCCATCTCAACGACAATTGCCGGTCCCGGGACGACCGTCCCGACGCCGAGCTTGCCGCGATCGTAGATGACCGCTTCATGCCACTCTTGTTCGTAATAGAACTTGGTGTCATGGAACTTGGCATCTTCGAGCTTGGTTTTCTTATCGCTCACTTCCTTGAGATCAGCCGTCAGACTGCTCTTCGCATTGACGATGGCTCGAATCATGACGATTTCGTGATCCTTACCATGCGCAAACGTGAATAGCTGCTCATGCTGGCGGTCAAATTCATCGGTCAGTACGGCAAGACCTTTTTTCTTGAGCTCATCACCGGTCACATTGAGCGATAACTGGAAAGCCTGGCCTGCATATCGAATATCCGCCTGGTATCTGACTTCCTGTTGATCGGACGGAATTCCGTCCGCTTCGAACGATTCACTCGCGCGCGCCCGAAGCATTTCGAGCTGCTCCAGGAATTCCTCGGTTGTGAGTCCATCAACCCGCGCCACGTATGTTTGCGACGCTTCGTCCCGGATCTGCGTTGTTGCATCGCCGTAGGCACACAGGACGCCTGGGCCCGGCGGTACGATGACAGGCCACGAACCGCTGAGAATGCCGAGCGCATTTGAATGTAACGGGCCTGCACCACCAAAGCCGACCAGCGCGAAGTCGCGCGGATCGTAGCCCTGTTCGACTGACACGAGGCGAAGTGCACCAAGCATTGACTCATTGACGATCTTGATGATGCCTTCCGCGGCCGCCATAAGATCGATTGCCATTGCATCAGCGACGGTTTGCACCGCAGTGACTGCCGCGTCGCGATTAATATTCATGGCGCCGCCAAGTTTGACGTCCGATGGCAGGTATCCGAGTACGACGTTCGCATCACAAACCGTGGGCTTGTCACCGCCTTTCATGTATGCCGCAGGCCCCGGATCTGCTCCGGCCGAGTCCGGACCGACGCGCAACGCTTTCGTTAGCTCTGGTGAGAATGCGATCGAGCCGCCACCGGCGCCGATCGTGCGAACATCGACTGACGGTGCACGTACCGTAATGTCACTAACACGGGTCTCACGGCGAATGCGTGCCTGACCATTTTGAATCAGCGCGACATCGGTCGACGTGCCGCCCATATCGAATGTCAGGATATTCTCGAAACCGCCGCGCTTACAGAAATACATAGCGCCTGCAACACCACCTGCCGGTCCCGACAACAACATATTGACCGGCGACTCGCTCGACGCGCGCGACGATGCAAGACCACCATCAGAACGAAGGATCGCCAGTTTAACGTCTTTGTGCAGCCGTTCCTCCAGAGACGATTGCATATTCTGCACGTACTTGGAAACCTGCGGCCGAACGTACGAGTTCACGACAGTCGTTTCCGTGCGTTCATACTCCTGCATCTCAGGAACGACTTCGCTGCTTATTGATATCGGTATGTCGCCAAAAAACTCCTGCGCGACGTCGCGTGTTTGCACCTCGTGCTCGCCATTGACGTAGGAGTTCAAAAGGCAGATCGTCAAAGCCTCGACTTTGCCGGTATCGGCCAGCGACTTCAGGTCACGTCGCAGCGCATCGACATCAAGCTGTCTAACTGTATTGCCTTCGGCATCCATGCGCTCATCGGCTTCAATCGTAAGCTCGAGTGGTGCCAGCAACGGCGCTTTCATGTAGCTGACCCAGCCACCCAGACCTCCCGGACAGAATGAGCGCGCCACTTGCAATACTTGCCGGTAGCCCTTGGTCGTGATCAGCCCGACCCTGGCTCCTTTGCGTGTCAGAACGGCGTTGGTTGCTACCGTAGTCCCGTGCATGACCTGATCGACCTGCTTTGCGTCGATATCTGACTCATCGCAAATGCGTTCGATGCCGTTCAGTACGCCGATCGATGAATCCTCCGGCGTGGACAATACCTTGGCCATGTATGTATGACCCGACGCTTCATCGACCAGTAACAGGTCGGTGAATGTGCCGCCAACATCAACTCCCAGACGAAACGCCATATGTGTTCCCCTAAATGATCGACTTTTCCTGTAGTTCTGCGAGCTCTTCGCTGCTTAGTCCCAGCAGCCCGCCATAAATTTCCTCATTGTGCGCACCTAGTGTCGTGACGCCAGTCCAGCGAACCTCTCCCTGGGTTCTGGACATTTTCGGAAATACGTTTTGCATCTTGAGCTCCGGCCACTCCTCTGTGGGCGTCTCGATAATCGCCTCACGTGCCTGGAACTGCGGGTCATCCAGCATCTCCTGTGCGCGGTAGATTCTGCCGGCGGGTACGCCAGCTTCTTGCATCAGTTGATCCACCTCAGCAACCGTTCTGGTCTTTGTCCATGCAGTAATTTGTGCGTCCAGGTCCCGCATATTCCTGCCGCGTGCTGTGTGTGTGCTGTAGCGTTCATCGTCAGCCAAATCAGGTTGTCCAATAGCCGCGCACAAGCGACGGAATACCGTGTCCTGATTCGCCGCGATCAGAAAGATGCCGTCCTTACAATCGTAAATATTAGACGGCGCGACATTTGGCAGCGTTGCTCCGGAACGCTCACGAACGTAATTGCTGACTGTGTACTCGGGAATGGTCGCTTCCATCACGTTGAGAACTGATTCGAAAATTGAAGCATCTATGACCTGGCCCTCGCCGGTCTTGTCCCTGTGATGCAAGGCCGCTAATGCCCCCATACACGCGTATGTCGCTGCCAGAGAATCACCGATCGAAAGGCCGGCGCGACTCGGTTGACGATCCGGTTCGCCACATAAATAACGCATGCCACCCATCGCTTCACCGATGGATGCATAGCCGGCCCGCTTCGAGTACGGCCCGGTCTGGCCGTAACCCGATACACGAATCATGATGAGTCCCGGATTGTCCTTGGCAAGCGTCTCGTAGCTGAGCCCCCATCGCTCCAATGTCCCGGGGCGAAAATTCTCAAGCACCATATCCGCTTCGGATATCAGTCTCCGAACGAGCTCCTGACCTTGTTCTTCACGCAGGTTGGCAGTGATGACTCGTTTGTTTCGTGCGCAGACCTGCCACCAAAGCGGATACTCCCCGCGCCCCCAGGAACGCATTGGATCACCCTGACCAGGTGGCTCTACTTTGATCACGTCGGCACCCATATCCGCCATGAGCTGACCGCAGAACGGCCCCGCGATCAATTGGCCAAGTTCAATCAGACGTATATCGGTTAGTGGACCCTTACGATCCGATTCATCCCTCATTTTTGTTGTTGACCTTCGTATAGAGTTGAATGAGTACGTTTCGAATTATTGTACTATTAGCCCGGTCAATATAACAATAAGTCTTATTATTGCCTGGAATTGGCAGCCAGACTGTCAGCAAAGTCGCTGACGCGATGCTTGCTTACGGGGTCATGTAACTATGGATCCGGCGCCCCTGGATCTTCTTCGATCGATGCCTCGTGGTCTTCCAGAACCTGGTACAGCGGAAAATCGACCCAGGTATAGTTGAGGTAATTGAGTTCGGGGACCTCTTCTTTAGGGTCGGCAATCAGGTTGTAGACGGAGGGATAGGCCATCTCCCTGATCGCATAGGTGTCTTCATCCATTTCCCGGAGCAACAGCTTCCAGTTGCGCCACTTCACGCCGAAAAGCACATTACCGATGTAGATAACCACAGACTCGCGATCAGATTCCTCACTCTTGCCGAACAAAAACTCAGTCTGGTCAACGCCGTCATACACTCGGTCGGTCGGAAGATCGGCACCGATAATTCTCGCCAACGTCGGAAACACATCGATCGCATGGACAATCTCGTTTGACACCCGCTGCGCCGGAATCTTCCCCGGCCAACGGATCAGAAACGGTACTCGCAGGGCGCCCTCGTAGGGAGAAAACATGCCGCTGCGCCACGGGCCTGTGAATCCGAACGACCTTGGCACGCCTTCACGACCGTTATCGGAAGTGAAGATGAATATCGTATTTTCTTTTAGTCCCAGCTCTTCGATCGTTTCCAGAACGTCGCCGACATAGTCGTCCGTCTGCGCCA
>WTCH01000212.1 GCA_013138675.1 Woeseiaceae bacterium
GTTCGACCAGCAGGTTGGCGAGCGCCGGATGCGCGTTGAGCACATTCTCCATGTACACCTGGCTGAACGGCATGCCGAGCTGCAGCAGGTATTTCGTGTAACAACGCAGCAACGTCGTCTGTCGCGCGTTGAGCTTGGCACCCAGTATCAACCGGTTGAGACCGTCGCTCTCGACACGGCCCGCGAGAACCTCCATGAAACACTCTTCGAAACGCGGCGCGACGACATTTCGATCGAGCTGCCCGCCACCCTGATGGCGCAGGTGAAAATCCTGGATCCAGAATGCCTGTCCGGATAGCAGCTTCAGCTCGTACGGGTGTTCGGTGTGAACGTCCACGCCCATGTCTTCGAGGATCGGGAACGCCTGCGACAATACCAGCGGCTCGTCAACGCTGTAGACCATGAAATGCATGTGCCCTGGCTCACAGCCTTCTGGCTCGTAAAGTTCGACAGTTCTCGGCAAGCCATCTTCGAGCATTTCCTCGATCCGGCTAACATCGCTGCATGCTTCACGCGGCGTGACATCTACCTGGTAACTGAGGGGGAACGTATCGCTATACTTACGATGCAGGCGCGGCCCATCGTCGATACCACAGGTCTCACTGAGTTCGGCGCGCAAGCGGTCGGACCATGTGACCACCACCTTGGCGATCATCTCCTCAATGGCATGAATGCTGATGCGCGGTCGATCGCCGGATGGCGTGTGCACGACAATATGCACGCGGGCCAGCGCGGAGTCTGAAATCTGTACGCTGGAATCGACAGACGTTCCGCCAAAGGAGTCACTAAGAATTGCCTCGACCCGCCGCCTGACGAGCGTCGTGTATTTCTCTCGGGGAATGAACACGAGGCAAGAGAAGAAGCGGCGGAACGTGTCTCGCCTCAGGAAGAATTTGACACGTTGGCGGTCCTGTAGATTGAGAATGCCGACCGTGGTTCTGGCGAGGTCCTGTACGGACGCATGAAACAACTCGTCGCGAGGGTAGGTATTAACGATGTGCATCAACGCTTTGCCACGATGGCCAATCGCTTCAACGTGCGCGCGTTCAAACACCTTGCCGATCTTGTGCCTGAGCAGCGGAATGTTCTGGGGTGTTTCGCTGTAGGCGGCGGACGCAAACAATCCGATGAACCGGCGTTCACCACAGGCCTTGCCTTTTTCGTTGTAAATCTTGACGCCGACATAGTCCAGGTAGGCATTACGGTGCACCGTAGAGCGCGAATTGGCTTTCGTCAGAATCAACCAGTCGCGCGTACGCCGAAGCCTGCGCATCTCAGCCGTCAGCTCGATAGTCTGGCCCTGGCGTTGCTTGCGCGACAACAGGCCGAGCGCGCTACCCTTGGTTGGAGTGAGGAAGACCTTGTCGTTGCGGTCGCTTAACTTGTATTCACGATAGCCCAGAAACGTGAAATGATCATCGGAAAGCCATTGCAGGAATGCCTGGCTTTCTTCGCGCAGTTTATCGTCTACGCGTCGCGGACCGAACTTTAGCAATTCGCTCGTCTCGCGCATCTTCTCGCTCATTTTCTTCCAGTCGCGCACGGCAAGACGCACGTCCGAAAGCACACCGCGGATTTCGCTTTCGAGCTTCTTCAGTACTTTCGGATCGGTTTCCCGGTCCATCGCGAGTCGAATGAACGACTCGGGTTGTCCTTTCTGGCTGCTTATGTCGTGAATCGACTTCAGCTTGCCCTTTGCATCCCGCTGTACGCGGATGATCGGGTGCACTGTAATGTGCACAGACAGGTCGTGTCGGTTGATCACTGCGGATACGGAGTTGACGAGAAATGGCATGTCGTCATTGATCATCTCGATAAACGTATAAGCCGACGTGTACCCGTGTTCCTTGTCGCTCGGGTTGTAGATTCGCAGCTTGACCTTTCCCTTTTTGCGCTCTGCGGCGAAATCCAGGTGGCTCAATGCGATTTTCGCCATGACCTTGGTGGAGCGACCCTCGAGGTCCTCGATGGGAACATCTGCAACGTATTGGTCGAGGTAATGCCTGACCTGTTTGCGGCTCGACAGATGCTTCGATTTGACCGGAGCCGCGAGAATCTCCTGGACGATATTGCCTTTGCGATCGCTGCCTCGGCGCAATTCTTTACGTGTCACTGAATGATCTCCGGCCCGACTAGCTGCCTAGCAGCCTGGCCTTATCGAGCAACTGCTCGAGAACCGAATTGAATTTTTCGTAGTCGTCTTCGCTGATGTTATGCACGAGTTGTTGTTCGAACTCGAGCGCAAGCGGTGCGATTTCATTGTGGACCTTTTTTCCTTCCTCAGACAGATTCAGGATTGAGCGACGTCTGTCCGCATCAGCGAACTCCCTGTCAATACGGCCAGTCTTGATGAGTTTGGTCACCGCACGGCTCACTGCCACCTTGTCCATCAATGTTCGATCGGCGACCTCGACTGCCGACAGACCGGGATACCGGCCCAATACCGCGATGACGCGCCATTCAGGAATGGACACGCCGAAGCGCTTTTCGTAGACGCGCGCGATATTGGTGCTGACAGTATGGGACGTGATGGACAACCGGTAGGGCAGGAAGTCCTCGAGAATTAATTCGTCTTTCATGATGGGTCGCTTGTGGCGATGGGTGTCCGTCAGATGCGCAGTTTACGCCAGGTGAGGCGCCGCCAGGTAGTCAGTTGACTGCATTTCTATCAATCGACTCACAGT
>WTCH01000384.1 GCA_013138675.1 Woeseiaceae bacterium
TCTGACCGAGGTCAACGTCACGAGTCCAACCGGCATTCGTGAACTCGACCAGCAGTTCGATCTGAACATTGCCGGGCTGCTGTTCGACGCGATCCAAAGCGTGACTTAAGCGCTTGTTTTACTGACAGAAATATCGGATGATTCCGCGCAGTTATGGCCACCATCGCCATTAAATTTGACGCGGACGACATTCAGCTCGTGCCGCCACAAGTACCGGACCGGCTTCCGGCGATGCTGTTCCTCGCCGCATTGATCCACGGCATCCTGATCATTGGCGTCACGTTCAACCCTTACCTGCTTGATAACTTCTCGAATGCCATCTCTCTCGAGGTAACAATCGTCGCCGATCCCGACCAGGCTATCGACCGTCCGGATGAGGCTGAATACCTCGCTCAGGCTTCACAGCAGGGCGGAGGCAATACGGTCGAAGAAGTTCGCCCAACCGCACCGCTGCAAAGCGTGTCACCGATCGACAATCTCGGCGAGGAGAATGCCCAGGCACTGCTTGAAGCGGCATCACACGATGAATCGGCCGATCAGCTTCTCACCACGCAAAGCGAACAGGACCGGCAGGTCGCCGACAATCTGCGCGAGCAACCACAACCCGACGATTCGACCGCTATCGCGCTGGAGCGTGGCAGCGACCAGACCCTGCCGTTACCGCAGGACGATGAATCGACCTTGCTGATTCACGATGATGACCCGCGCCAGCTCATCATTAGCGCTGATACACGCGAATCGACAATCGCGGCATACCTCGACAACTGGAAGCGGCGCATCGAGGCCGTTGGCGACGAGTATTTTCCGGAACTCGGCGATCTTGAAGGACTGACCGGCAGTCCGACCCTCGAAGTCAGCATTGAGGCCTCAGGGCAACTCGCCGAGGTGATCATCCGCCAATCGAGTGGCTCGACAGTCCTCGACAAGGCCGCACTCGATATCCTTCGCCGCGCCTCGCCGTTTGAGCCGTTCCCGCCCGAGATTCGCGCGGATTACGACCGGCTGCGATTCGCCTACAAATGGCTGTTCTCCGAGGAAATCGAGGTGGCGACTGCCAGCACAAACTAGAAGCGGCCATGGATATTAATGAGGCCGCTTCTGGTCCATACTGTCCCCATGGGACACGATGGTTCTCTGACAAATCAGTTACTTATCGCCATGCCGGGAATGGCCGATCCAAATTTCAGTACGACCGTAACGCTGATTTGCGAACATAATGATGAGGGCGCGCTGGGAATCGTCATCAATCGACCCCTCGAACTAAGACTGTCGGGCCTGTTCGAGCAACTCGATGTCAATGACCCTGACCCTCAGGCGGCCGGACGACCTGTATTGATGGGTGGACCTGTTGGTCCCGAACGCGGCTTCGTTCTGCATAGCCCCGACAGCTCCTACGAAAATACACTCGTGGTCTCGGACAACATACACCTGACCCTGTCACGCGACGTCATCGATGCGATGGCAAGCGGTGATGGGCCTGACCAGTCACTTGTTGCACTCGGTTATGCCGGCTGGCAACCTGGCCAGATTGAAACCGAGATGCTTGCCAACTCGTGGCTCAACGTACCGGCGTCGCCCGCCATCGTCTTCGATATGGCTTTCAATGACAGGTGGATGTCCGCCGCCCAGACGTTGGGCATCGACATCAGCCAGATCTCGCCTGATGCCGGACATGCCTGACGGCGGCCAGGGTTCGCCCGAAACGATACTCGCATTTGATTTCGGCCTGCGGCGTATTGGTGTAGCCGTCGGTCAGTCCGTTACGTCATCAGCAAGCCCGCTTGGGGTCGTTGCCAATACAGAGCAGGGGCCTGACTTCGATGCCATCTCAACGATCGTCAATGAATGGCGGCCCTCGCGACTCATCGTTGGGCTGCCCATGAATGCAGATGGCTCGCCCGGCAAAATGCAGACCCATGTCGAAGAATTCATTGGCGAACTCTCCCGCTATCAGATCAAAATCGACACGGTCGACGAACGCTACACATCCATCGAGGCAGAGACGGTTTTGAAGAGCGCCAGGGCCTCCGGAAGCCGCGGTCGAATATCGAAGGAGATGATCGACAGCGCGGCGGCCGTTTTCATTGCCGAACGATTTCTCACCGGACGAACGAACGTGTAGGATTGCCTCGCCATGCAAGTAATCGAAGCATTTGCCCCGACCGAAAACGTGGCCAACCTGCAGCTCAATACGGATGGCGACCTGCGCCATTTGCTGACCTTGCAGGGCCTCGACAAATCCATGCTCATTGATCTTCTGGACGACGCCCAGCGTTTCGTAACCGAGCCTGGCGAGCCCACATCGCGCAGCAAGTCACTCGATGGGCGTACTGTTGCCAACTTGTTCTTCGAACCGAGTACCCGTACGCGCGCATCGTTTGACCTGGCCGGCAAGCGCCTCGGCGCCGACGTCCTGAATCTCGACGTCAATCAATCCTCCCGCAAGAAAGGCGAGAGCATTCTCGACACTGTCTACACGCTCCAGGCAATGTATGTCGACGTCATGGTTGTTCGCGATGCCAGCGCGGGCGTGCCGTCGTACATCGCACGTCACGTCAATGATCATGTCAGCATACTGAATGCGGGCGAAGCAGAAGCGTCGCACCCCACGCAGGGATTGCTTGATCTCCTGACGATCCGCCAGCGCAAGGGCCGCTTCGAGGATCTGACCGTCGCGATCGTCGGTGACATCATGCATTCGCGCGTCGCCAGGTCAGCGGCACACGGTCTGACGACGCTCGGAGTCGGTGAGCTGCGCCTGATTTCGCCACCGGCGCTCGCGCCCGATCCCGACGACATGCCGAACGCACGACTGCTCGACAATCTCGACGAAGGGCTGCGGGACGCTGATGTCGTCATGGCATTGCGCATCCAGCGTGAACGCATAGGTAGTCTCGACGGAATACCTGGCATTGATGAGTATTACGCCAATTACGGCATTAGCGCCGAGCGCATGAAGAGCGCCGCGCCGGACGCCATCGTCATGCACCCGGGACCAATGAACCGTGGTATTGAAATCGAATCGGCACTCGCCGACAGCCCGGCATCCGCCATCACGAGACAGGTCGCCAACGGGGTCGCCGTGCGCATGGCCGTACTCGAACGGGTCTGCAAGTCGATGGACAGGCGTTGACGACAGCCGCACAGAAAAAAGCACAGAGTAACCGCGGAACCCTGTTCGTCGAAGATGGCGAATTGATCTCCACGCAGACGTATCCCGGTGAGCAGTTCATCATGCGCATTCGGGCGCCAAAGTGTGCCGCAGCAGCAATACCGGGCAGTTTCGTTCACGTCACCTGCGACGCGACTCTGCCGATGCGACGCCCACTGTCTATCATGCGCGCAGACGATGACTGGATAGAGGTACTTTACAAGATCGTTGGCGAGGGGCTGCATCTGCTCGCAGACAAGAAACCCGGCGACATAATCAACATTCTGGGACCTGTCGGACAGCCCTTCAAGCCCTCAGCCAAGCGGCCAAAATGCCTTTTGATTGGCGGCGGCGTAGGAATTCCGCCCATCGTATTTCTTGCAGAAACGCTGCTGGACGAGCAATGGGCGCCGCTGGCGATTCTCGGGTCCGAGCTGCCGTTTCCATTTGGCCTGGAGAAATCCTGCATCGAATTGTCCTGGCTGGACGACGACATCGTCAGTACGATGCCATTGCTCGAAGACTGGGGCGTGCCAGCACGCCTGACGAGCTTGTCAGGCTTCGACGGTTGCTATCGCGGTTACGTCACCGATCTCGCAAACAAGTGGCTGCAGAGCCTGAGCGCAGATGAACGCCGACAAGTGGAAATTTTTGCCTGCGGGCCGACCGCCATGCTCAAGGCTGTCGCCGCATTGAGCGAACAGTACGACGTACCGTGCCAGGTATCGCTGGAGGAATTCATGGCCTGCGCTGTGGGTGGTTGTGCCGGCTGCACCGTGGAGATTACGACACCCGAGGGCCCTGCGATGAAGCGTGTTTGCGTTGACGGACCCGTCTTAGACGCATCCACGGTTGTTTGGAACTAGCCGCCGAAGTTGATCTTCGCTTCGAGATTCGCACGTGAATCGGCATGTGACATCGCCTCTTCGAGCGTGATCGTGCCGGCCTTGTAGAGGTCCAGCAGCGCGTCGTCGAATGTTTTCATTCCCTGCTCGCCACTGTCCTTGTGCGCATCCTTCACCCCTGCGATGTCGCCTTTAAGCATCAGGTCCTTGATGTGTGGTGTATTCAGCATGAGCTCGACGGCGGCGACGAGCTTGCCACTGCGAGAACGCACGAGTCGCTGCGATAGAACGGCGCGCAAGTAGTGCGCGAGATCCATGAACACCTGCCCATGCTGTTCCTGCGGGAAGAAGTTGATGATTCGGTCGAGTGTTTCCGACGCATTGTTCGAGTGCAAAGTGGCCACGACCAGGTGACCGGTACCGGCCATGTCCAGCGCAGCCTGCATGGACTCTGTATCGCGAATCTCACCGATCTGAATCAGATCGGGCGCGGCGCGCATCGCACTCTTCAGTGCCCGTCCGTATGACTTTGTATCCAGCCCGACCTCACGCTGGTTGACGATCGACTTCTTGTTGGGGTGCAGGAACTCAATCGGGTCTTCAATCGTAATAATGTGCGAAGACGTCTTCTCATTGCGGTGATTTACCATTGCC
The DNA here is from genome assembly GCA_013138675.1 of Woeseiaceae bacterium. GTDB lineage: Bacteria > Pseudomonadota > Gammaproteobacteria > Steroidobacterales > Woeseiaceae > UBA1847. The sequence goes on from WTCH01000384.1 coordinate 4,651, forward strand.
GCAAGCGTCGTTGACTTGCCGCAACCGGTCGCACCCACCATCAGGATGAGGCCACGACGCAGCATGATCAGGTCCTTGAGCTGCTCCGGCATATCGAGTTCATCTAGAGTTGGCAATTCCGACGTGATGTAACGCAACACCATCGCAACGTTACCGCGTTGGTGGAAAACGTTGACGCGAAACCGGCCCAGTCCAGGCTCAGATATCGCGAAATCGATCTCGAGCTCTCGTGTAAAACTCTCGAGCTGACCCTCTGTCATGAGTTCAAATGCCGCCTGCTTGACCATCTTGGGCGTCATCTCGAGCTTGTTGACCGGCATGATCTTGCCGTCAATTTTTATTTTCGCAGGAGAAAACGGGGCGAAGAAAAGGTCCGACGCCTTTTTTTCTACCATCAATTTGAATAGCGGCTTAACGTTCATTTAAGTCATCGTCCGTGAGGCTCAGAAAGTCTGAGCAGAATCCTCTTCCACGATATTGAGGGTCTCTGACTGTTGGTCGGCAATCGAAGAATCGCGCTTACTCTCAAGTTTGACGCGCAGGCGCAACTCGTTCTTCGAGTCAGCGTTACGCATGGCTTCTTCGTAGGAAATCATGCTCTGCTCATAAAGGTCGAACAAAGACTGGTCGAAGGTCTGCATGCCGAGACGCGTTGACTTGGCCATAATCTCCTTGATCGAGCCGACTTTACCCTTGAATATCAAATCGGCAACCAGCGGCGTATTGAGCATGATCTCCATTGCTGCAACACGACCGACACCGCCCTCTCTGGGCACGAGTCGCTGCGAGATAAAAGCCTTGGCATTCAGCGAGATGTCCATCAGCAATTGCTGGCGGCGCTCCTCGGGGAAAAAGTTGATGATTCGATCGAGTGCCTGGTTCGCGCTGTTCGCGTGAAGAGTTGCGAGGCACAAATGGCCGGTTTCTGCGAACTGAATGCCGTACCCCATCGTGTCGCGATCGCGAATCTCACCGATCAGTATGACGTCAGGTGCCTGGCGAAGCGTATTCTTGAGCGCCGCGTGCCAGGTTTCCGTATCGACCCCGACCTCTCGCTGCGTAATGACACAGCCTTTGTGAGGATGGACATACTCGACCGGGTCCTCAATCGAAACGATATGGCCGCGCGAGTTCTCGTTGCGATGCCCGATCATCGCGGCGAGCGTTGTCGACTTACCTGATCCGGTACCGCCAACAACGATACAAAGACCGCGCTTGTTCATTACGACATCTTTGAGAATAGGCGGTAGCTCAAGGTCCTCGAGCGTCGGGATTTCGGTGGTAATGGTCCGAAGAACGGCACCAACGTGACCTTGCTGAATGAAAGCGCTAACACGGAAGCGGCCAATGCCTTGCGGCGCGATAGCAAAATTGCACTCTTTCGTCGCGTCGAATTCTTTAATCTGCTTATCGTTCATGATCGAGCGAACCATGATGGCCGCCTGATCAGAACTCAGGGGATTATCGGTCGCCTTGTGAATCGTACCGTCGACCTTGATCGCCGGCGGAAAACCCTTGGTCAGGAATAAATCCGAGCCTTCACGCTCGACCATTTTCCTGAGCAGATTCTGCGTCAGTCGTATCGCTTGTTCGCGTTCCATCTACCCTATCTCCCTTAAGAACAGCCTGTTGCTGTTCCTAGAAATTCTCTTTCTGCACCGCACGGAACCGAGCTTCTTCCTTGTTGATCAGTCCCTTCGCCATCAACTCCGAAAGATTCTGATCGAGCGTGTGCATGCCATGGCCCTGGCCTGTCTGAATGGCTGAGTACATTTGCGCAATCTTGCCTTCGCGAATCAGGTTTCGAATGGCCGGTGTTCCGATCATAATTTCGTGTGCCGCGATTCGCCCACCACCGACCTTTTTGAGTAGCGTCTGTGAGATAACCGCACGCAGCGATTCGGACAACATGGATCTAACCATTTCCTTTTCAGCGGCAGGAAACACGTCGACAATACGATCGATGGTTTTTGCGGCCGAACTCGTGTGCAACGTGCCGAATACAAGGTGTCCGGTTTCTGCGGCGGTTAGCGCCAGCCGAATAGTCTCAAGGTCACGTAGCTCGCCGACGAGAATCACGTCCGGGTCTTCGCGCAAAGCTGAGCGCAGCGCTTCGTTAAAGCCCAACGTGTCGCGATGTACTTCGCGCTGATTGATCAGGCATTTCTTGGATTCGTGTACGAATTCGATTGGGTCTTCAATCGTCAAAATATGGTCTGGCTTGTTGTCGTTGATGTAATCGACCATCGCAGCCAATGTGGTCGACTTGCCGGACCCGGTTGGTCCGGTTACCAAGACGATCCCACGGGGATGCATCGAGATATCCTTGAAGATTGACGGTGCGCCCAGGTCATCGAGTGTCAGGATCTCTGAGGGAATGGTACGAAAGACGGCAGCCGAGCCGCGATTCTGGTTAAACGCGTTCACACGAAAACGAGCGAGTTTCGGGATTTCAAACGAGAAATCCGTCTCGAGAAATTCCTCGTAGTCCTTGCGCTGCTTGTCATTCATGATGTCGTACACCATGCTATTGACATCTTTATGAGTCAGCGCGGGCATGTTGACACGCTTGATGTCGCCATCAACACGAATCATCGGCGGCACACCGCCTGACAAGTGCAGGTCAGAGGCGTTGTTTTTTACCGTGAACGACAGTAACTGAGCAACGTCGACGGCCATATTTTTCCCTCATAGTGGACAGCCGGACTTACCATAACCCGGCTCGGATTTGAGCCTAGTATAGCGAAGCACCGGGAGCAAAACGTGATTGGAGTCACGGAAAACTTGCGAAAAATCCGAGATTTGCTGGCGAAAACTGCTGTGGATGCGGGCCGTAGCGCCGAGGCGGTGCAATTGCTTGCCGTCAGCAAGAAACAGCCTCTTTCGAGCATTATCGAGGCCGCCGCCGCCGGCCAGCGAGATTTCGGCGAAAATCAGGTCGCTGAGGGCGTTGAAAAGATTGCGACTATTGCCGATGACAAACTGGTATGGCATTTCATTGGCCATCTGCAGACCAACAAAACCCGGGTCGTCGCAGAGCATTTCGACTGGGTACACTCAGTCGAGCGACTCAAAACCGCCCGGCGCCTGTCCGACCAGCGACCGGCAAGTCTTCCCGAACTCAACGTGTGTGTACAAGTTAACGTCGACAATGAACCTAGCAAATCCGGTGTCACCATTGACGGCACGCTGGACCTCGTCAGGGAGATACTCGAACTGCCACGGCTTCATTTACGCGGCCTGATGTGTTTGCCGGCCATTCGCGACGACTTCGAAGAGCAGCGCAAGCCATTCCGGCAGTTGCGCCGCCTCGCTAATCAGCTTCGTGCCAACGGAATCCCTACCGACACTCTAAGCATGGGTATGAGCGCTGATTTTCGCGCCGCAATTTTTGAAGACAGTACAATGGTGAGACTGGGAACAGCTATCTTCGGAGCCAGAACAGAACAATGAGCAATTACAAAGTGGGCTTTATTGGCGGCGGCAACATGGCCCGGGCGCTGGCCGGCGGCCTGATATCGAGCGGTTATCCTCCTCACAAGCTGATGATCGCTGACCCTGATCCCGAGCGCCGCACCACGCTAGCGCACGACCTGCCGGGCGTTGCATTGACCGCATCTAATGACGATGTCGCGAGCAGCGTCGACTGTCTCGTATTTGCGGTAAAACCACAGCTCATGCGCGACGTGTGCACAGGAATCGCGAAGTCCGTGCAGGCAAAGAGACCACTGATAATTTCTGTTGCGGCCGGCACGCACAGTCGTGACATCGACAACTGGCTGGGCGCAGAACTCGCCATCGTCCGGGTCATGCCCAATCAACCGGCACTGCTGCTCCAGGGTGCATCGGGTCTATACGCCAACGATCTGACAAGCAACGATCAACGCGACCGTGCGACCGAGATTGTCTCCGCGGTGGGCAGCGTCGTGCACGTTCACGACGAGGACAGCATTGATGCCGTTACAGCAATATCAGGTACTGGCCCCGCCTATTTCTATTTTCTGATCGATATGTTGATCCAGTCGGCCGAGCAGTTCGGGCTCGACTCGCAGGCGGCGCACAAACTCGTCATGGATACGGCGAAGGGCTCAGCAGCGCTCGCGGCGGTCAGCGGTGAATCCATGGAGGCCATGATCGAACACGTGCGTTCACCCGGGGGGACGACAGCCGCCGCGTTCGACGTGTTCGACGACCAAAATGTCCGTGATATCTTTGCCAAAGCATTCGCAGCCGCGAGAGACCGCGCCGTCCAATTGGCCGCCAGCGAATGAAACCCGCACTGATATTCATCATCAGCACGTTTGCGCAGCTCTTTTTGTTTGTCATGCTGTTGCGTTTCTGGCTGCCTTTTTTGCGAGCCGACTTTCGAAATCCGATTGCGCAGGGAATACTGCGCATCACGTCACCGTTGATCGTTCCGGTCAGGCGCATCATTCCACCGATCGGACGGCTTGACACAGCAACGGTCGTTATCGCGTTTGCACTTCAGTACCTGACGATACTTGTCATACTCTCAATCAGCGGAATCTCGGCGACGATCGTTCCAATCGCGCTAACAGCATTGGTTGACCTCTTGTTGTTGACGTTGCAGTTGTTCAAGTTCGCGATCTTCATCTACGTCATTCTGAGTTGGGTCGCTGCCGGCGCTTACAATCCTGCATCAGCATTCATCGCGATGATCGTGCAGCCCGTGTTGCGGCCATTTCGCAAACTGATACCGCAGATCGGCATGCTCGATCTATCAGCGCTTCTCGCGATCATTGCATTGCACGCAACGGGCATATTCGTTGCCACGCTCAGGCCGCTTCCGATTTGACGTAGGAAATAGTTTATAGTCAGGGTATCGGGAGAGGGACAAGAATCATGACAATCAAAAAAATATTGATCGCCCTGCCATTGCTCGGTCTCTTATCTGCCTGTGGCGGACCGGGTGAATCTGCGGCCGCGCCCGAAGCGCAGCCCGCTGGTGCGAGCAGTGAGATCATCGGCGACCATGTCGTGCATTTCAGTGCACAGACGACAGATCAGCTACCGCCGGAAGTTGCGCGCGCCTATAGCATCGTTCGCAGCAAGAATCGGGCTATGCTCAACGTGTCAGTACTCAGGGCCTCGGACAATGCGGCCGTCGAAGCAGGTGTCACGGTCAAGGCAGTCAATCTTACGGGGCAACTTAAGAACATCACGATGCGGCAGATCGATGAGCAGAACGCGATTTACTACATCGGTGAAGTCGCCGTTGCGAATCGGGAAACACTGATTTTCGATATCAGCGTAACACCCGAAGGTGAAGACTCGCCGTCTGATGTTCGCTTCAAGCGACAGTTTTTTACAGACTAGGCCTGCACCGGCAAAAACCGCTTAAAAAAGCCTTAAAAAGGTCCGTTGGGCGCTTACGCGCTCGCATTACTTGTGCTATCGTCGCGCTGCATTTGACGCGGGCCTGGCCCGTTTTTTTGGGCGCGGGCTCTGCCCGCTTTTGTTTTTTCAGGAGTCAGTTTTTCATGGCAGCGAATACCAAGAAGCCACCTACCAAATCAGAAATTTACGCAAAGATCGTTGAAGATACCGGATTGACCCGCAAGGACGTCGCCGCAGTCTTCGATTCACTGAACGGTCAAATCAAAAAGAACCTGGGCGGTCGTGGCGCGCCGGGCATGTTTTCGATCCCGGGCCTGCTCAAATTACGCGTCGTGAAGAAACCGGCACGTAAAGCACGCAAGGGCGTTAACCCGTTTACGGGCGAAGAGATGATGTTCAAGGCGAAGCCTGCATCGAAGGCAGTCAAGGCAACGACCTTGAAAGCCCTCAAAGACATGGTCTGATCACTCACAGTGGTTGCGAAAAGGCCGGGCTTGTCCCGGCTTTTTTGTCAAAGGCCGGGCTTGTCCCGGCTTTTTTTGTCAATTGTCGGCGATGAACGCCATGACCGCCTCTCGCAGTTCATGCAACCGGCCATGGAAAAAGTGTTCGGCGCCTGGCACCACCAGCAACTCGGGTCCTGGGTCCAGGCTATCAACCCACTCGACGGTCTCGTCGATTTCGACCAGTTCATCCTCATCGCCCTGGATAATGAGCCACGGACAGTCCGGTTGGGCATCGAGATTTCCGGCAAATCGATAGATCGCGGGGGCGACGGAAATCAGGCCGTCAACATCGCGGGCCACAGCGGCACGTACCGCGATCGCAGCACCGAACGAAAAGCCGGCGAGCCACAGGGGCCCTTCCACCTTTTGTTGGCGGATCCAGGCCAATGCCGCGAGCGCGTCGTCGAGCTCGCCGACGCCATTGTCGTAAACCCCTTCACTGCCTTCCGTGCCTCGGAAGTTAAATCGCAATACCGCGAAATTCGAACGCACGAAGGAACGGGCCAGCGTGTGCGCAACCTTGTTGTGCATCGTGCCACCGTGTTGCGGGTGCGGGTGACAGACCACGGCGACGCCATTGATCCCCGCATCGCCCGGAGATTCGAGAATCGCTTCGAGTTCGCCGGCCGGGCCGCGGATTGATATTTTATGGGACTGTGGCAGTTTGTTCACAATTGTTTCTAATAAGGTTAGCTTAAGTGGATGTTATTGCTGTAAAATTTCGCCATGAGTGAACATATCGATCTTGAAGCACGCTATTGTGCCCAGAATTACCACCCATTGCCTGTCGTATTAACGCGGGCCGAGGGCGCCTACGTCTGGGATGAGGACGGCAAGAAGTACCTCGACATGATGAGTGCGTATTCAGCTGTAAGCCATGGCCACGGCCACAAACGCCTGGTCAAAATCGTGCAACAGCAGGTGGAGCGACTCAGTATCGTTTCCCGTGCCTTTTACACCGACAAACTCGGGTTGTTTCTTGAGAAGGCCTGCACGCTGACAGGCCAGGACATGGCGCTGCCGATGAACACTGGTGCCGAAGCCGTCGAAACCGCGATCAAGGCGGCGCGCAAATGGGCGTACACCGTCAAGGGCGTCGAAAAGGACAAGGCCGAGATCATCGCTTGCACCGGCAATTTTCACGGCCGCACGACGACGATCGTGGCCATGTCCGACGAGCCGCAATACAAGGAGGGCTTCGGGCCATATCCTGCCGGATTCCTGCTCGTTGAATACGGCAACATCGACGCGCTTGAGGCTGCCATCAATGAAAACACGGCGGCATTTCTAGTAGAGCCGATTCAGGGTGAAGGCGGCATAGTCGTGCCGCCCGAGGGTTACCTCAAAGCAGCCGCTGAATTGTGCCGGAAGAACAACGTGCTGCTGATCGCCGACGAAATCCAGACCGGGCTCGGCCGCACCGGCAAGTTGCTCGCGTGCGAGCATGAGGATGTGCATCCCGACGGCTTGATACTTGGCAAAGCCCTTGGGGGCGGTATCTTGCCGGTGTCAATGTTCCTGGCTCGTCGTGACGTCATGAGCGTGTTCACCCCAGGCGACCACGGCAGTACGTTTGGTGGCAACCCCCTGGCCGCAGCCGTCGGGCTCGAAGCACTGAACATCCTCATTGAGGACGAACTGCCGCAGAAGAGCGCCGCTATGGGCGATTACCTGATGGGCAGACTGCGGGCGTTTGATACGCCATTGATCAAGAATATTCGGGGGCGAGGCCTGTTTATCGGCATCGAAGTCGACCCCGCGCTTTGCAGTGCACGCGAGATTTGTGAATCGCTCATGCAGCGTGGCCTGCTCAGCAAGGAAACACACGAAACCGTGGTCCGGCTCGCGCCGCCACTTATTGTCGGCCAGGAAGAGATCGATTGGGCAATCGACCAGATTGCCGAAGTCCTGGAAGAAATCGACACGCTGCGGCTGGCTTCCTAGGGTCCTTGAATGCCTGAGATTACTGTCACCCACATCATTGTTGTTGCCGGTGCGCTGATTGTCGGCATCATTCTCGGATGGATCGTGCGCGGTAGTCGCTCAGTCGGCGAAAAGGCGGCTATCAGTGAAGGCTGGCAGGAGCAACTCGAGGCGCAACGCGGCGAGCACGAACGTCTGCTCGATCAAAACAAGAGCCTGATGGATCAAAACAGCCAGTACCAGGCGTCGAACAAGGACGCGAAGATGCGCGCGAGTGAATTGTCCGATGCGCTGAAAGAGGCATTTGAGCGGCGCGACGAGTTGCAGCGGCAGATGAAAGACGTACGCGGCAATCTCGAATCGGCGGTCTCCGAGCGTGATCAGCTCCGCAACAGCACTGCCGCAGATGACCTTTCTGAGGAACTCGAGAACAAAGATGCCAGGATCGAGAAACTCAATGGCGAGTTAAAAAACTGGCAAGACCGCCTGCCGCCCCTGATCGAGCGTTATCAGCAACGCAATGCGGAGGCAGAAGCGCTCGAGACGCAGCTGGCCGATGCGCTGGATCAAATTGCCGCTCTCGAAGGGATGGTCGGTTCGGATCAGACACGCGTGGAACCGGTTGACCCTGATGCGTTGACCGATGGCATGGACGCATCGAATGATCCGAATGACGACGAAACTCCGAATGAGACGATCGTCGACAAGGGTGAGGAAGTCGTCGAGGACGACATCGAGGAACTGCTCGGGGCAGAGGCCATTATCGACGACGGCGACGATACAGAAGAAGAGTTTGAAGCGTCCGACAACGCCGAGGAAGTTGAGGACCCCGAGGTCGTTGAGGACACAGCAGACGCGGATCTGCCGGACTTGCCGCGTGACAACCTCAAGAAAATCAAGGGTGTTGGCCCTGCCATTGAAAAGACGCTCAATGAACTTGGCATCAAACTATTCGATCAAATCGCCCAGATGAGCGAGTACGACATCGACCGCGTTGCACATCGCCTGAAGGGTTTCCGCAGCCGCATCTACCGTGAAGACTGGATCGGCCAGGCACGAGACCTGCACGACCAGAAGGTAAGCGGCCAACATTAAGCCCGTGCCACGGCGCAACATTCAGGCCACCATCGCAATCCTTGTGCTCACCTGTGGCGTATTTCTGTCTGCGAGTATCAATCGTGGCACCCGAGATGACGCGGACCTTTTGTCGCAGGTATCAGCGCTGGACGACGTGCGGTTTGCTATTTCGACCGCGCAAGGCCGCCTGCTGATCAACGGCACTTCCGCGTCGGCGGCACATGAAGCCGCGCTACTCAGGCTCGCGGCCGAGCACTTTGAAGACTACGAGACGCAGACACAGTTTCGCCCAGGCGTGGTTGTGGGCGAGTACTGGGAGACCACTACCACCCGCTTGCTGTACACACTCGCTGCTTTGAGCTCAGCTGAAGCGGAAATGGACCGACGATCGATAGGCATTCGCGGCGTTACATCCGACGTCGACACTTTCGCGGCGCGTGTCGAATCTCTGCACGAAGAACTGCCAAGGGAGATTGAACTCAGCACAGACGTTCTCGTCGTCAGGTCAGCCGTGTCCTTTGACGAGCTCTGCGGACGAGCGTTTTCTGAGATTGTCTTGCAGACTGTGTCATTCAAGCAATCAAGTGCAGAAATTCGACCACGATCATTTGTCACGCTGGATCGCATCACGGATTTTGCTCACGACTGTCAGGACATCACAATCGCAATTACCGGCCACTCCGATGCCAGCGGTGACGAGTCTTGGAACCGGCAACTGAGCCGGGCACGTGCGCAGGCGGTCGCGGATCATATCGTGCAACGCGGCATCGATCCGCAGCGCCTGATCGTGGCGGGACTCGGCTCCTCGGCACCCGTCGCGGACAACTCGACGGCACATGGCCGCGAGCTGAATCGCCGCATCGAATTCGAGCTGCGCTAGCCCTACTGTGAGTCGCTCGGTCCTTCGGCGCCGAACAATTCCACCTCGAAAACGAGCGTCGCACCCGGCGGAATTACGTTACCGGCGCCACGATCTCCATAGCCCATTTCAGGCGCCAACGTCAGCTCGCGCTTTTCGCCGATTAGCATGCCGGCAACACCCTGGTCCCAGCCTTTGATGACCTGGTTCGCGCCGAGCGTAAATTGGAACTTCTGCCCGCGGTCCACAGAGCTATCGAACTTGTCACCGCGATTTTCTTCGGCCTCTTCGTCATACAACCAGCCCGTGTAGTGCACCTCAACATAATCGCCCGCCTCGGCTGCCCGGCCGTGTCCGCCCTGCAGAATTCTCGCCGTCAGGCCCGGTGCTACTTCCAGGGTTTCTAACTCGTTCGTGGTCTCTTCGGTCACGGCCTGCTCCTCATCGGTTTCTGCGACTTCGGTTTCAGCGACTTCGGTAGAATCATTGGGTTCGGCAGGCTCACCGCTTTGCTGGCTGCACCCGACAATGCCGGCCATGACAATGGCCGCGTAGACTGGATAACTGACTTTCATGAATAACCGCCTTCCTGTAGGTAAATAAATGTCACTCGGAACCCTTGAAGTCCAGGGACGCCGAATTGATGCAGTAACGCAGACCCGTTGGTTGGGGCCCGTCTTCGAATACATGGCCAAGATGCGCGCCGCAAGCACTGCAGACGACTTCTTCGCGCACCATGGCGTGACTCGCGTCGGTCACAGTGCTAACCGCCTCGCCTGCAAGCGGCAGCCAGAAACTCGGCCAACCCGAACCCGAATCATACTTGTGCGTCGAAGAGAACAGTTTCGCATCGCAGCAAGCGCAGCGATAGGTACCATCTTCCTTATGATCCACGTACTTACCTGTGAAGGCGCGCTCGGTGCCCCGATTCTGTGTGATCTCGTATTGTTCGTCGGATAGCTTTTTCTTGAGTTCACTATCCGGAGGGTTGTCACTGCTCATGGCCTGTTTTAGCCCGAGCCCGCGTGTGAATCAAGCTCTACCAACAACGAGTTCATGCGCTTGACGTAAGCTGCAGGGTCATCGAGCTGTGAGCCTTCGGCAAGTAAGGCGTGATCTAGCACGATATGCGCCAGAGAATCGAATCGACCACTGTCCGTTTCGGCCGAGAGGCGCTCGACGAGCGGATGTTTGATGTTCACCTCCAGGATTGGCTTGGCGTCGGGAAGTTCCTGGCCGCTGGCCTCGAGCATGCGCCGCAGCTGCGGGTTCAGCTCGTTCTCCCCGGCGACCACACAAGCCGGTGAGGAGACCAACCGCGTGCTGACATGCACGGCGTCGACTCGATCTTCGAGTACTTTGCTGACCTTCTCGAGCAGCGGCTTGTGTTCATCGTCCATTACGTCCTGCGTGACGCTGCTGTCACCCTCAGGCAGGTCCAGACCCTCCCTCGCGACATCAACCAGCGACTTGCCGTCGTATTCGGCCAATCCATCAACCACCCAGGGATCGATTCGGTCGCTCAGTAACAGGACCTCAATGCCTTTGTCCGCAAGTTGTTCAAGGTGCGGACTCGACGCCGCAGTCGCATGATTGTCGGCAAGGATGTAATAGATCTTGTCCTGTCCCTCGCCGCAACGTCCGACATAGTCATCCAGCGATTGATCTTGCTCGGGATTGCCCGTGTGTGTGGTTGCAAATCGTAGCAGCTTGGCAAGCTTGTCCTTGTTCGCATCGTCTTCGACGACGCCTTCTTTCAAAACCTGGCCGAATTCTTTCCAGAATTTCCTGTAGTCGTCAGTAGACTTGCCCGCCATCTTCGTCAGCATGTCCACCACGCGACGCGCCAACGCACCGCGCATGGCGCTGAGTTCAGGGTTCTGCTGCAATAGTTCGCGCGACACGTTGAGCGGCAGGTCTGACGAATCGACGACCCCTTTTACGAAACGCAGGTACATTGGCAGGAACTGTTCTGCTTCGTCCATGATAAAAACGCGCTGCACATATAGCTTCAGGCCTCGTGGTGCCTCGCGGTTCCAGAGGTCAAAGGGTGCGTTAGCCGGGATATACAACAGGCTTGTGTACTCGCGCTTTCCCTCGACCCGGTTGTGACTCCAAGTCAGCGGATCGGAGAAATCATGTGACAGGTGTTTGTAAAACTCCTTGTACTCATCATCACTCACATCGCTGCGTGAGCGGGTCCACAACGCGGTGGCCGCGTTGACAAGTTTCGCGCTGTCGTCCTCATCGGCCGACCCGGACAGGGTGACCGGGAACGCAATGTGATCCGAGTACTTGCGAATCAGGTTCTCGATCCGAAACGGCTCAGCAAACTCGGATTCCGTATCCTTGAGGTGCAAGGTCACCGAGGTTCCGCGCTCTGCGCGCTCGATCGTCTCTACGGTGAATTCGCCCTCACCATCCGATTCCCATCGAACGCCGTCATTGGCCGTGAGACTAGCGCGTCGAGATTCGACGACAACCTTGTCGGCAACGATGAAGGCCGAATAGAAACCAACACCAAACTGACCAATCAGCTGCGCGTCTTTTTGCTCGTCGCCGGTCATCTGCTGCAGGAACTCGGCCGTTCCGGAACGAGCGATAGTGCCAAGATGCTCGACGAGTTCGTCTCGTGACATGCCGATACCGTTGTCGCTGATTGTGACCGAGTTGTTGTCTTTGTCGGACTCGATGCGAATCGTGAGATCGGGGTCTTCGCTCAGCAAACCAGGCTCGGCCAGCGCCTCAAAACGTAGTTTGTCTGCCGCATCCGAGGCGTTTGAGATCAATTCTCTGAGGAAGATCTCCTTGTTGCTGTACAGCGAATGGATCATCAGCTTCAAGAGCTGACGAACTTCGGTTTGGAAACCCAGGGTTTCCCGGCTTGTCGCGGTGCTCACGCAGTCGCTCCTTTTGTATCTGCCTTCAATTGGCAGACACGATAGGGGCTAATCAGACTATTTCAAGTCTCGGTGAGGTAACGGTGTGATACATCAGGGTTACGAACAGCAGCAACGCGGTCGCGAGCGCGAGTGGCGGGTGCGCGAGCGCAAGCAGGATTCCACCTGCCTGGAGCGCGACCGTCGCACAGGTGGCGATAATAGTAAGAAAGAATTTTCGGATGCGCTCGCTGACCAGCCCGATCATCGAGATCAGGTCGTCGAGGTCATCCAGGAGTTGCGCGAGGCGTTCCACAGCGATTCGCTAGCGAACGACGGACAGCATCGGGCCGCCGCTTTTCGGATCACCCGACTCGGAGTCGATATCATCGAGCGCCGAGTCGTTTGACTGTTTCGCGTGGGCGATTGCCCGATGAAACAGTTCCCAGCGTTGCCGTGCGGACTCATCCTTGAGGAAGACCACGGGCGATTCAGCTTCCTTGCACTTATTTGACATACTCTTAAATCGCTAATTAAGTGTCAGTAAAAGCGACTATAGATAGCTCTGCGGGGCGCCTCCGTGAGGCAGATCACAGCTTGATTTAGAAGTTGTGAATTCGGCATTGCAATCGCTAAAAATCAGACGCAGTACCGGTTCAAAACGGCGCTGGTTAGAGCTTTGGAAGGTGACATTCGTCACAGTCAATCGCTATCGCCAAAGGGCAACAGCTATTAACAAAAAAAACGCCGGCAAAGCCGGCGTTCGATAAAACTGTGTTCGCGGATCGAGAGCCTACTCGCCGTCATCGCCACCGTCAGGTTCCCAGTTCCGCTTCACCTGTTCCGACCAGCTGCGATAGCCTTTCCAGGTATACAGCGTTGGGTCAATGCCAACGCGCCGACCGCGAGGGGCGGGCGCTTTGGAAATCCATTGGCGGTATTGCTGCCAACCATCCGCGTCGTTCGCGGCAGGTTCTGCAGGCGTTACAGACTTGTCTGATTTGTCGGTACTCGACTCGCCATCCGTGCTGTAGTCGGCCACCCATCTGAGGTGTTTGCTATCCGGCATAACTATGCTCAGTAAATCCTTTGAACAGATGCTAAGGGTCAACTGGCATAATTCACAGGAACTACATCACAGTGCAGACTGTGTTTTTTCACATGCTTTTCAATAAGTTATCTAGCATTTTAACTTAATCAACCGCACGAGTGAGACTTTGAACGGGTCGACTTAACAATAAGCTGCAGCGTTTTCTTATCGGACCCGATAACAAGGAGCGTAATCGTCCCCCGATATTTTCATGCGCTTCTGCTTAACAAAGGCCTGCAGCAGGTCATCGAGCAGGCTCATTATCTTCGCCGAGGCCGTGATTTCGAACGGCCCATCTTTTTCAATCAGGCTCGCAGTATCTTCACGGACATTGCCTGAGACGATGCCCGAGAACGCGCGCCGCAGATTCGCGGCGAGGACATGTTTTGGCAAATTCTCGCTGATTTCCAACTCGCTCATTGCAGCATGTGTCGATGGGAACGGGCGCTGAAATTCCTCATCGATCGCCAGGCGCCAGTTGAAGTAGTACGCATCGCCGTGCTGCGTGCGAAATTCCTGAACGTCTTCGAGCCCGGCCCGCATGGCGCGCGCAACCCCGCGTGGATCGTCGATGATTATCTTGTAGCGGCGTTGTGCGTCCTTGCCGAGTGTCGCAGCAACAAACGAGTCAATTTGCCGAAAATAGGGCTCAGCGGAAGCTGGCCCGGTCATAATCATGGGCATTGGCTGGCCCTGATTGTCCGGGTGCATTAGCACGCCGAGCAAATAGAGTATTTCCTCCGCCGTCCCCACCCCGCCGGGAAAGACAACGATGCCGTGGCCGACACGGACGAACGCCTCCAGGCGTTTTTCCATGTCGGGCATGATCACCAGGGAATTCACGATCGGATTGGGTGATTCCGCCGCAATGATACCGGGCTCGCTAATACCGATGTAACGACCGTTGCGGATACGCTGCTTCGCATGGCCGATCGTCGCGCCTTTCATCGGGCCCTTCATAGCCCCGGCGCCGCAGCCGGTACAAACATTCAGTCCGCGCAGGCCCAGTTCGTATCCCACGAGCTTGGTGTAGTCGTATTCGGCCCGGCTGATGGCGTGACCTCCCCAGCACACGACGAGGTTCACATCTGCCGGCAGCTGTAGCAGCCCCGCGTTGCGGACAATGTGAAACACCGCGTCTGATATTCCGTCACCGGCCTGCAGGTCGAATCGACCACTATCGACTACAACGTTGCGCGTATAGACGATGTCGCGAAGTACGGCGAACAGCAATTCACGAATGCCACGAATCATCTTGCCATCGACAAAGGCACCGCCCGGTGCGCTTTGTAACGATAACTTCAATCCGCGATCCTGCTGGATGAACCCCAACTCGAAATCTTCATATTGTTCGAGCATGGTGCGTGCGTCGTCAACCTCACTGCCGGAGTTCAGGACGGCCAGCATGCAGCGCCGCAGCAGGGTGTAGAGGCCGCCTTCGCCGCTCGAGCGCAGCTGATCAACCTCAAGCTGAGACATGACCTCGAGGCTGCCCTCAGGCCGTACCTCGGTGTTAACAAGGTCCAGGATCGTCAAGTCCCGCTTAATCAGGGCCGGATTTCAATGAGGGTGTTGCTGGCAGTCATCAGCCAGATATCAATCATGTCGGAATTCGAGACCGCGATGCAGCCGTTGGTCCAGTCCTGCGTGCTGTAATAGGCCTCGGACCGTGTCGGCATATTCGGCTGACCATGAATCATGATGGCGCCACCCGGATCGAGTCCTTGCGAGCGCGCCTCACGAATGTCCTGCCCATTTGGGTAGGAAACGTGAATCGAGAGGAAAAACTCGCTGTTCGGATTGCGTATGTCGAGCAAGTAGGTTCCTTCCGGCGTGCGAAAGTCGCCCTCAAACTTCTTGTCCCCGGCCGGACGAATGCCGAGCGCGATGTCGAAAGTTCGAAACGCTTCACCATTTTTTACGAGGTGCAGCTTTCGATCCCCCTTTTCGACGACCACCCTGTCCGCGGTCGGAAAGCTGCCCGCCTGCAAACCTCCCTGGGTCAGCAGAAGCAATGATATCAGTGCGGTAATCAGTTTGCGCATGAGCCGAGGTTAGCAAACCTTTGCTGACGGGAACATGGCACAAATCACACATTCTTGCCGGCGATCCAGCCAATCGCGAAACCGATGCCACCTGCAACCAGCGTGTAAATGGGCAAAAACCGGAACAGCCCTTCGGGATTCGTCGCGTCCGTGAACAGTCCATTGAGGTTCACCGAGTAGGCGTAATGAAGGTATGCGGAGAGTCCCAGCGCGGGGATTGCGTAGCCCGCGACACCAAGTGGCAAGCGAAAGCCAGATCCGGTCCAGGTCCCATCACCGCGATACAGGGTAATTGCAGCAAGCGGCAGCATAACGACGGGCGGCACCAGGTTACGCAGGACGTATGGGCCGCCCTGCTGGACGTCGTCAATCCAGAAACCCGCCGCAATGACGAGCAGTACCAGCGGCGTTAGTCGTACAAGGAAAAGGCGCAGCACGGCCTATCAGGTCCTGTCGACGCTGGTCAGGACGGGAAAATGCACAGTCGTTCCCGGCTGCATGTTGTGGAGATCGAATTCCGGGTTGTACTGCCGGAACAACCAGACCGGCACATCGTATTCACGCAGTGCAAGCACCCAGATCGACTCGCCACGAGCAATAACGTGCTCGGTCATACCTGAGATGATGTTCTCGCGAAAGAAGGTGTCTTGCTGTCCACGATGATATGCAACGCGTTTGTCTTCGAAGGCCTGCGCGTCGACAGCGCTGAGATCGAGTTTGATACGCTGGCCGACGTCAACAGGTGTTCGAAAAGACAGGCCGTTGATATCGCGCAACCGTTGCGTCCGTATGCCAAGCCAGTCTGCATAGTGGCCCAGCGTCTCGAGCGGATGCACTTCGATAGACCGGTCGGTTGCAATGCTGTAATCGCTCGGGTCGGACAACAGGGCTGTTTGAATCGTGCCGAGCAAACTGGCTGCGAGATCGCCGCCAGCCATCGCTCCCGGTGTTTGCTCCGATACCACTTCGGGAACCTCTATCGCCGGCGCATCTGCGCTGACGGCGGCGGCCGCCACTACAGGTGCTGGCGGCGAGACAACCGGAGCCGGTCCGGCGGCGGGCAGGCGCAGTTGCTGGCCAGCTCGGATGCGATTCGAGCTGTTCAGGTTATTGAGTGTCATTAGCGTCGACACCCTCGTCTTATACGTCTGGGCGATTTGCGACAAAGTGTCACCGCGAGCAATCGTGTGAAACAGGTCGGGCAGCTGTTCGGTTTGCCAGGTATCGCTTGCGATGCCGGCGAGCAGCGTGTCTACAGGTGAATCGAGCAGGTCCGTTGGCAGGCGAACCCGCAGACCTTTCGGCAAGTGCTTGCTGCCTTGCCATACAGTCGACTGCAATGCCGGGTTGTGCGCCGCGAGTTGCCGCTCTGTAACTCCGAGCGCCTTACTCAATTCAGCAGCGGATATATAAGCGTCAAGTTCAAATGTTGCATAGTTGGTTGGCTTGTCGACGGTATAGCCCGGGAAGTAAGTCTCGGCATTCTGATCGACGTGCCGCGCCGCAAGAAACGCCACGTAGAAATTGCGCGACGCAAAACCAAATGTTCTGCCGTTGTACTTTCTCAGAATATCGACATACGCGTTGTCGCCGAACTCGCGCATCGCGCGGCGTGCGCCCGACAAGCCATGATTGTATGCCGTGATTGCCATCGGCCAGTTGCCAGTGATGGAGTAGTTATAGGCGAGCAATTTTCCCGCAGCGCGGGATGCTGTGAACGGATCGTTGCGCTCATCCATAACATGATCAATGCGCATGAATCGCCGCCCGGTACTGCGCGTAAATTGCCAGATTCCGGATGCACCGACGTGTGAACGTGCATCGGGATTGTACGAGGACTCGACGTGCGGCAGTGCAGCCAGATCGATTGGTACACCAAGGGCGCGAAACTCATTCTCTATATAGTCACGCCACTGGCCTGAACGCTCGAGTCCTTCGACAAAGCGGTCCCTGAGTCCCTGTTGGTAGCGGATCTGTTTCACCGCCGCGCTCAGCGTCGCGTTGCTCACGTCGGCAGGCCACAACGCCAGCACGCGCGCCTCCTCATCACTGAGGTTGTCGCGCTTACCTTTTGCGAGACTTCGCAAGACCGCCTGCAGCAGCTCGCGCCGCTTCGCAACGCGTCGTTGCCGTGCTCGCCTGTCCAGGTTCGCTGGCAAATCGATTCGCTCATAAACAACGCCAAGGTTGCGGTTATCGTGCAGCACACCTTGTGACGTCTTGTAATGGCTGAAAATATCAACCCAGAAATCGACGTCAGGCTCCAATTCAGCCGGAATCGGGAACAGCTCCTGCGCCTGCAGGGGGGCACCCATGAACAGCAGGAGCAACAGGTAAATTCGACTTTTTCTTGTCATTCGGATCAATTCAAGTTTCAATCGTAAATTATTGATTAGTTCACAGAAAAAAGCAGCTTAACAAGCTAATTTACAAAATGGGTCAAGCTCTAACATTTACCATAATCTTTCTGGCGTTATGCGCCGGTTCTACCGAAGCTGGCGAGGTCTCCGTCGACCCCGGTGATAACGGCGCCGACGTCATTGAAGATACGACCGAAGATACCGATTCTCGTTCCAGTGAAGTCGCCGTGGCTGTGGAAGACCTGGTCGATCCCGCCCCGTCGCTGGCCGAACTCCCTGCTATTCCGCTCGCAGATGCCGTAACTGCCGCGGGAGGCGCGGCTTCCACTGTCACAATTCTTGGCACTGATGTGGAGCCAGGTACTGCACACCGATTATCTTGGTCTGCCACCGAACTTTTTGAAGGTGTTCCTGTTTCGACGCCGGTTCTTGTCGTTAATGGCGCATTGCCGGGGCCAACGCTTTGCCTTACGGCCGCTGTGCACGGTGATGAGCTCAACGGCATCGAGATGGTGCGTCGTGTCATGCACGATCTCGACCCGGCAGATTTGTCCGGCGCGGTCATCGGCGTGCCCATCGTCAATGTGCAGGGTTTCCGGCGCGGATCACGCTATCTTCCCGATAGACGCGATCTGAACCGCTATTTCCCAGGTAATCCGAATGGCAGCGCCGCCGCCCGCATTGCCGATTCTTTTTTTACGACAATCGTGTCGCATTGTGACGCGCTCGTCGACTTGCACACCGGTTCCTTCGAACGCGCCAACCTGCCGCAAATTCGCGCGGATCTGCGCAATCCGGACGTCATGACGCTAACGCAGGGTTTCGGATCAATGGTCATCCTGCACAGCGCGCCTGCCGTTGGCACGCTGCGCCATGCGGCCACGCGCGCCGGCATACCTGCGGTGACTCTCGAAGCCGGCGGTCCGTCGCAGCTCGAGCTCACTGAAGTCAAACTCGGCGTCAAAGGCATTGAAACGCTCGTCAACACGTTGGGCATGGTCAAAAAGCGACGCCTGTGGGGCGAACCCGAGCCCATCTATTACCGTTCATCCTGGGTGCGCGCCGACAACGGCGGCATCTTGCTCGCAGATGTCAGCCTTGGCAGCACGGTACGCAAAGGCGACCTGCTCGGCACGATTACCGACCCGATGAATAACGCTCGCACTGAACTGCGTTCACCGTATTCCGGCCGCATCATCGGCATGGCGCGCAACCAGGTCGTCATGCCGGGTTTCGCGGCATTCCATATCGGTATCCAAACGGACGAAGCACCAGTCGATGAAATTCCAGATCCATCCCTAAGCCATGACAAGGAAGCTGGCGGCGACTATGTCGACGGAATGTCCGAATAGGCTTAAGCTGCAGCAGGAATGGCAGCAACCCGAAAACCTCTCTATCGCTATATAGCACCATCAACCTGGCCAACCTGGATCGGCATGGGTTTGCTGCGTATTGTCTGTTGGCTGCCGCATTCCGCCGCGATGGCGATCGGGCGCGCACTCGGCCGCCTCGCTCATGCTGTTGGCGCCGAACGCCGCGCGATCGTACGGCGCAATATCGAACTGTGTTTTCCGGAACTCACGATAGACCAGCGCAACGACCTGGCACGCAAGCACTTCCTGGCGCTCGGCATGTCGATGATCGAAATGGGACTGAGCCGCTGGGCATCGGACGAACACCTGGTATCGATGACGACTGTCGAAGGTGTGAATCATGTTCTGGATGCAGTAAATGAAGGCAAGGCAGTCATTCTGCTGAGCGCCCATTTCACATCGCTGGAGATCAGCGGCCGCGTTGCCAGTCTCAACCTCCCGCCGTTCGATGCCGTGTACCGGAAGAATCGCAAGGAATTCATGACTGAGATGATGCGTACAGGGCGGGAGCGCTCCGTGGCGAACACGATCGAGAAACGCGATATCAAGGAGATGGTGCGCAGTCTGCGCGATGGCCGCATCGTCTGGTATGCACCGGACCAGAGTTACAACCGCAAGGGTTCAGAGGTGATCAAATTCTTCGGTGTGCCATCAATGCATACCACGGCGACATCGACCCTTGCCCGGCTGGGTAACGCAGTAGTGGTTCCGTTTTTCCCGCGGCGGCTCGAGAACGGCCAGTATCACCTGACGTTCCTGCCGCGCTTCGAAGATTTTCCAGGCGACGATCCTGTCGCCGATACCGAACACTATGTGAAGATACTCGAGGAGCGAATTCGCCTGTGCCCGGAGCAGTATTTCTGGATACATCGCAAATTCAAGAACTTGCCCGAGTCTTACCCGGACTACTACGCCGATCTCGACGCGTCGAAATAGCCCTCCAGGAACTGCTCCCAGTTCTGCTGCCTGAAATGCAGCTTTGGATCCAGCGAAACGACTTTGTGCAACGAGCGGTGCAGCCGGCTCAGCGTCTTCTGCTGCCAGGGCCCGGGTTGAAGTAGTCGGCCCCGATCGAAATCGAGCATCCAAAGGTCGCCGTCGTTATCGATTTGCAGGTTATAGGCATTCATGTCGGCGTGATAAACGCCCTTGTCGTGAAAATGCAGTACCGCCGCACCGAGTGATTGCCAAAACTCCGGCCCCGGGGGGTTGTCGGCAATGTAGGCGGACAACGAGACGACGTTCGGAATGCGTACCGTGATGATATCGGCCGAATACAGAGGCCCGCGCCGGCAATACCGGGCGGCTGCGGGCCGCGGCACGCGTAGCCCACTGTCCGCCATTTTCGCCAGCATGCGCCATTCCGCGAACGGTCGGCTCTCGTCTTCACCGGTCCAAACATAGGAATCGCGCACGACTTTACCGATCAGCCCGCCACGCATGTAGTGCCGCAGCACGAATTGCCGTGGCACATTTCCGACGAACATCGTATTACCGCGCCCGGCCGCACGTAACGCCCCGGAGACCGGCTCGGCGTGCAGCCAGCCTGCTGCGGCGAAGCGCTCCTCGCTGATTTCGCGTATAACCTGCCGGTCGTAAAGTATCGCACCGCTGGCGGTTTTTTGGACGGTTTCGGTCATTTTCCTGCTTTTCGAGGACTTTCGATGGTTTTTCGCCTATTTTCTGAGTTTTTCGAGGTTTCTTAAACCTGCCATTGCGCTATTGAGTCCGTGGCTCTCAGGATTCTCCACTTCTTACCCTTTTTCAGTATATTGACGATATTACGTTCTTTTCGATTATATTTAATCAGTTTTTGCAGAATTTACACCTTATTTTTGCACTTCTGGCTTTGTCGAAGGCCCGATGCCCCGCCGTTGAGCCAAGCCTCGCCGACACCAATTCGACCATTTTTAGATTTTTCGAGTTTTTCGTAGTAATTGGATGTTGTTTTGGTTAATTTATCGACATATCCTGTGGTGATGCCTCAGTCGAAGGATTTTTAATTAAGAACAGACTTTGGAACTTTTACCAGCTTTTAGGCGCATTGTTGGCAAATTTTTGGCGCTGATTTAAGGAGATCACTCCTTTTCATCGCCGAGGCAATACTGAGCGCCACAATAGGGGCATTTGGCCTCGCCCGTCTCCTCTATCGGCAGAAAAACTTTGGGGTGCGAATTCCACAAGTACATGCCCGGCATCGGGCACGAGAGTGGTATGTCCTGCGTCCGCACCTGGTAGCGGTGCTGGGCGTTGGCGGGAATGAGGTTCTGCTCGACGGTGCCTGCTCTCTGGGTCACGCTGATTCCTGATGTTGTTTCGGCGGTGGACGGATTATAGGACCTCTGCCCACAAGTCTTCTACAAAGCGTCGCTCCTCGAGAAACTCGTCATGGCCGACGAGCGGCTTCTTGTCGTCGAGAGAAAGATGATGTAGCCGCAGTCGATAGGTCTTGTAAATATCCTGCAATCGCCTTGATACGTCCGCCGTGACGCAGCCGGTCTCTGCAAGCACGTCCAGTTGCCGGATATTGTCCGTGTAGAAATAGACTGATGCTCTGGTAGCTGCATTCGACAGCACGAGGTATTGCACGATGAACTCGATGTCACCGATGCCACCGCTGCCCTGCTTCAGATCGAAGACCTGTCTAGTACTCTTGTCGAGTGTCTTGCGCATGCGTCCGCGCATATCGACGACGTCATCGCGCAGCGTGTCCTGTCGCACCCTCGACGACAGCGTGTCGGCGCGAACCTGGACGAAACTTTCCGCAATGCGCTCACTCCCGGCGACCGGTCGGGCGCGCAGCAATGCCTGGTGCTCCCAGGTCCAGGCATTCTCTTCCTGGTAGTGTTCGAACGCGTCGACGCTGCTGACCATCACACCCGACTGACCGTCCGGTCGCAATCGCGTGTCTACCTCGTAGAGCATGCCGGACCCGGTCTGCGCGGTCAGGAAATGCGACAGTCGGCGCACAAGGCGCGTATAGAACATCGTGTTGTCGAGAGGCCTGGGTCCGTTGGTTGTGCGCTCGGTTCCAGTGGAGTCATGTAGAAAGACCAGGTCGAGATCGGAGCCGTAAGACATCTCGAGCCCGCCAAGTTTGCCGTAGGCAACGATGGCGAATCCAGCCTGCCTGCACTCACCGTCGATAACGTATTCAGGCACACCGTGCTTGTCAGTCAGGTCGCGCCAGGCGATATCCAGCGTACATTTCAGAACAGCTTCTGCGAGCCACGTCAGGCTGTCACTGACCTTCATGATCGGCAGGTAACCCGCAACATCAGCGATTGCCACACGGAACATGTTGGCGCGCTGAAACTGGCCGAGGACAGCCATCTGCGCTTCGCTATCATCGGCAGGACAATCGCCGAGGCGATCGCGAAGTTCTGCGTCGAGCTCAGTGGGCGTCAGGGGCGAGGAATGAACACTCGGATCCACCAGCTCATCGAGCAACACCGGGTAGCGCGCGATTTCGTCGGCGATATAGGCACTGCGTTCACACAATGCGACCAGCCGCGCGAGCACCTGTTTGTTTTCGTTGAGTAAGGCGATGTAGGCACTGCGCCGCAGTACTTTCTCGACAAGTGCCAACACCCTGACAAGCGCCGTAGCCGGGTCAGCACTATCGCGAATGCGAAGCAGGAGTTTCGGCATGAAAGTCCGCAGACGTCTGCGTGCGGCCACATCGATTTGCCGGGTAGCCGGCGCGATCGCGAATTCGGTGATCCTTGCCGCAATTTCGTCAGCCTGCGGGAAGCCATCCTTCTCAAGGTGTTCAGCCCAGGCGGCCGCCTCGGCACCATTTTTCCAGAGATTGGCAAGGTGCTGCCCGGGTTCGTCATCCGACTTACCCTGATCACGATACGCAATCGCCTCGAATTCGGTTGTCACCAGGTTGCGATATCGATCCAGTTGAGTCTGTAGTTCGTCCCAATTCGAACAGCCGGTGGCCAGGTGCAAGCGCGCCCGATCAATATCATCGGCGGGCAAATCGTGGGTCTGTCGGTCACGGATAGCCTGGATGAAATTCTCGACACGCCGTAAGAAACAATAGGCTTCAGCCAGCGCATCGGCATCTTTCGCCTCCAGGCCATGTCGACCGACAAGCTTCGGCAGGACACTCAGTAGTTCACGATCCTGCAACTCAGGTCGGGCACCGCCTCGAACCAGTTGCAACGACTGGACAATAAACTCGATCTCGCGAATTCCGCCGGGTCCCAGTTTGATGTTGTCGGCCATTTCGCGCTTTTGCACCTCGACGGCAATCATTCCGTGCATGTCGCGCAGTGACTCGAAGACGCCAAAGTCGAGGTAACGTCGGTAAACAAATGGTGCAATCAGATCGTCCTGCAGACTGCTGGCAACAGCGGTCGGTGGTGCCGGGCCGACGATGCGCGCCTTCACATAGGCATAACGCTCCCAGTCCCTGCCATGTTGCAGCAGGTAGGATTCGAGCGCCGCGAAACTCGTTACTGGCGGACCGCTGTCACCGAATGGCCTTAATCGCGTGTCGATACGAAACGCGAAGCCGTCAGCCGTCATCTCATCGAGCAAGGCAACGATGTGGCGCGCGACGCGCGTAAAGTATTCTTGCGCGCTCAGGCATTTCGGGCCGTCGCTTTCCTTGCCTTCGGGATACAGAAAGATCAGGTCGATATCGGACGAGAAATTGAGTTCCCTGCCGCCAAGCTTGCCCATGCCAAGGATGAGGAGGGATACGGGTTCACCGTCCTCGTCGCGCACGACGCCGAAACGCTCGTGCAGGGACCTCTCCGCGAAACCCGCTGCCCCGTCGAGAAGTCTGTCGGCAAGATCCGAGAGCGCCGTGAGAGTCTCGCCGAGCGTTGCGACACCCGTGATCTCGCGCCACAAGATCCGCAGCATCCAACGGTAGCGGAAACGGCGGATGCGCTCCTTTGCGACATCGATGTCTTCGATGTCGCGCCTGACCGCGTCAACGAGACTGTCAAGCTCTGCTCTGTCGGGGACCGCGTCCAGCGATTCACGGCAGTCGAGGAACCAGTGCCACTCTTTCAG
>WTCH01000293.1 GCA_013138675.1 Woeseiaceae bacterium
ATCACCTGCGAAGACCCGAGCCCCGACTCTACGACAAGCACGTTGAAATGCAGACCCTTGCCGACACCATTTCCAAGTACCCGGATTCGCGTTTTACGGAATTGTTCGCAGAGAAAACAACGGCAGCTACAAGTGGCGACGATACTTAGCAATGTAACGTCGCCGCGCAACCTAACGTTCTCCATGCTTCGCGATGGTCCGCTTCTGGCCGATTGCAGCCGGTCAGTACTTAGCGATCTTGCGCGATTGAATGACCGCTATCGGCAAAAGCGGACATACACGCAAGCGTTGACACGCCTATAGTGCACAAATGAAGAGATCTTCAAAAGCTGCGCTGCTATCTGGCCTGATTTTTCCTGGCATCGGGCATATGGTCTTGAAGCAGTACCTACGCGGTTCTGTCCTCATGCTTTCGGCGCTGGCGGCGTTTTCGTTAATCGTCACAAGGGTGTTTCAGCGGGCGCTGACCATTGTTGATCGTATCAATAGTGGTGATGTTCCCGTTGAAACAGGTGCTATTGCAGAACTGGTTTCCAATTCCACTAGTGGTGCGGATAGTTTCATGGAGAATGCTGCTGTGGTTGTTCTGGGGGCATGTTGGCTAATCGGCATCATCGATTCGTATAGACTCGGCGTCGCGCAAGAAAAATAGAATATGCGAATGTCCGCTTATGACCCAGTAAGCAGACACTCGCCAGGTTGTATACTCAGCGGCTGGTATTGACCCAAAGCGGACATACCCGCAAAGCAGTTTCAACCGCATTGTCACCGAACGAGAATCTGGGGAGACACAAATGAACTGGGACGCAGTCGCTGCAATAGCCGAGCTGCTGGCAGCTTTGGGTGTTATCGGTTCACTCGTCTATCTAGCAGGTCAGGTCCGTGGCAGTTTGAATCAAGCGAGACAGGCGGCGATTCAATCTGTCGTCAACCAGATGAATAACGTCTGGACACAAATGGCCGCGGACAATAATCACGCAGACATATGGGTGCGCGGATCTAAAGGAATGTCTGACCTGGCAGACGAAACGGAGGGTGTTCGTTTCTCTGCATTCTTACTCAGCATATTCCGGCCGTATGAAGAGATTTTTTACTATCGGCGAGACGGACTCGTTGACGATTGGACGTGGGAGAGTATCGGTCCTCAATGTCACGCACTAATGGGAACGCCAGGATTCACACAATGGTGGGAGAAGCGCGGCAGTTGGTTTTCGACCGAGTTCCAAAAGCACATCCAAGAAACCCTGGAGACGTTGCCCGACTATCAGAGATGGCAAGGTTGATTGCCAATGTGCGCTTCTGGCCAAAAGCAGCCGGTCAGGTCGACTGGTTTGCGCCTGGTTGAGTGTCCGCTTTGGGTGAAAGCAGACGCTCAGGCGCTCTTGATCCGTGACGCCATCCAATCACCGACTAAGTCAGTAGCCCGACTTCTGTCGAACTGTTCAGGCGAATCAACGACACCATTCTCATCAATCCGAAGCATCACCGCACTATGGGACCGGGCTCTGTACCAGTACCAGCCTGTATCAATTGGTGTGTCTGATGTCCAGTGAGTAGACTTCACGTTAGCCTGTTACGCAGTGCGTCATATTTACAGCATAGTCTCGTGGAGCGTCATACCGCAATGACTAACCACACCCAGGATGTTGTAGAGCCCTAATGAGCGGCTGTTTTTGGCCGAAAGCAGCCGCTCACCGGGTTGTATACTCAACAGCTGGCGATGCTCAATGCGGTCATTGGAAGAACAGATATGAAAACCAGCGTGATATTGCTCTATGCAGCAGCCGCCAGCATCTCGGTTTCAATTCCACTGGCTTTTGCCTCCATGGCATTTGTTGGTGGCACCGGTAGCTGGTCCGATATTGTTATGCACCCCGGATTCTGGGTCTTTTATGGTGAAGCCATTCTGTGGATGTCTTTAGCGAGTTTCTTAGCAAGCGTTCTGACACTGTTGCTCGTCACTAGACGATTGTCTCAAGGGCCTTAGCGTAGACCGATAAACAACCAATCCTACGGTAACTTTGAGCGGCTGCTCTTGACCCAAAGCGGACATTGAGACGTTAGCGTTCTGAACGGCGGGAAGCTACGCTTTTTCGACATTCGCATCGGTTGACGGCTCTCTGAAACATGAGATGAGTTCGGATCATGGCTATGACAAGAATTACTGCGACTCTGCTATCGCTATTCATCCTTCTGGTTCCTATGCCAGCCTCGGCGCAAATGTCACCGGAGGCGCGAGAACATACGGAATGGATCGCCGAGAGCTTGCGGGAGATGAATACCATCGAGGTCGGTATGACACGGGGTGAACTGCTGCGCATTTTTATGACTGAGGGCGGTCTGTCCACGGGGCTAATGCGCACGTATGTCTATCGCAGTTGCCCCTACATAAAGGTTGACGTTGAGTTTGAGCCGGTAGGTCGACCTGCCCATGATGCTGAAGGGCGCGTTACTCTTGTCGAATCTGACGAGGATTTGATTACCCAATTATCCAAACCATACCTAGCCTGGATTGTTGCAGATTGAGCGACCGCTTGTGGCCGAAAGCAGTCACTCGCCAGGTTGTATACTCAATGGCTGGTGTTGACCCAAAGCGGACCTGCTCAATCAGACCGGGAAACTGCGGAACAAGGATATTCGCTAGCGGGATACGTGTTTGTCCGAATCGCGAATCATAGCCATACAGCTGCACACTAATCGCATGTTCATAGACTTCGGACCATCTCTTTACGTGGCCGATGGGCCAACCGTCTCGTTTTATGGTTTTCCGTACCCGACCCGAATGGCGGTAGCGCGCCTTTCAGACGGCAGCGCTTGGGTTTGGTCACCAGTTGCTTTGACAGACGATCTCGTCAACTTCATGAACACGTTTGAATCTGTACGCCACATCGTCTCGCCAAATAAGATACATCATCTCTTCCTGGAGCAATGGTGTGAGCAATGGCCTGAAGCGCGTGTTTATGCTCCGCCAGGCCTCGCGCAAAGAAAGCCCGAGCTGCAGTTCGACGCCGAACTTGGCAATGACCCCGACCCGGCATGGGCGGCCGACATAGATCAGGTTATCTTTCGCGGTTCGTTAGCCATGGAGGAGGTCGTATTCTTCCATCGCGAATCGCGTACAGCGATCGTTTGTGATCTCATTCAGCGGCATCCCGAGGCAACAATGACGGGCTGGAAAGGCATGCTGATGCGACTTGACAGCCTGGTTGGTGACCATGGGAGCACGCCACGGGAGTGGCGGGCTAGTTTCCTTCGACGTGGCAAAGGGCGGGCAGCGCGTGAGACGGTGCTCAGCTGGAAACCCGAGCGACTGCTAATTGCCCATGGCAATTGCGCACAGACTGGGGCGACCGAGATAATTGAGAGGGCCCTTGGTTGGATCTAGAGCGGCTGCTTCTGGCCGAAAGCAGACTGACAGGTGATCCATTTTCCAGGTGATTGAACGTCCGCTATTGGCGAAAGCGGACATTCGCTTCTTAGACCAACTCCAATTTAAGTACATCCCAGAATTGACGCGATTTCTCTATCAGCGCATAAAGTTTAGTCACATCCGATAAAGGCAAACCTGACCAAAGTCAGGGACGCAAAGCTACGGGTCCTCGCTTCCTCCGAGAAGCCATGGATGACTCCCCGAAGGACCCAAGATCGCCGGGCTGCCAGACTTAACGAAAGGAGCTTGTGCTATGCAATATCTGATTACATCAGAGTGGATTGACCCCATGGGTAATGGCGCCTTCGCACCCAGGGATTTCGCGGAAGTGATAGATCAGGCCGTCGTACCTAGCTTGGAGGCATTGGCAAAACTGACTGAGCAGAAGAAGATTCTGGCTGGAGGAATTCTGTCCGGACAAAGAAACGCCGCGTTCATAGTGGAGGCGTCATCAAATGACGAGGCCACTGAGTTAGTGCAAGGCGTGCCCTTCTGGGCGTTGTGCAAATGGAAAGTAACCCCTCTGGAGAGCTTCCAACATCATGCTAGCTTTGCCGGTCGAATGTCAGAGGGCCTCAAGGCAGCGTAACAATGAAGCAAAGGAGCAGTTGAAAACAGGATCATTGGCATGAAAGATGCTCATGTACGCTGTGTAGTCGCTCCAGTATGGGGAATCTTAGTCCTGGTAACCGCGATTTCGCTGACTGGGTGCGTTTCAAACCATTCGTACACCCAGGTCCCCCCCAGTAAAGCGGCGAGCATATTACACGCAGGAGATGCGGTGGAGATAACACGAAAAGACGACAGCGTCGTATATCTTAAAATCAAGGAAATTGACGACACCGAAGTATTTGGATCCGACCAGACATCAATGTTTGGCCGAATCAAGATGACAATTCCTTTGGACGACATCGCCAGTATCAGTCTCTCCCGGAAAGAAGGCTACGACACTAGTCAAACCATTGAAGCTTGGTCATATCTCCTAATTCTATGGCCATTTTTCGTCTTTTAGCCGTGGTATCCAGTTCCGAGAGGCGCGGGAGATCCTGGAGTGGCTGCTTATTGCCGAAAGCAGATATTCTCCTGATATGATGCTGAGAGGCTGCTTTTGACCCAAAGCGGTCGATGGGCGATTGCGTATATTGTGCATGGAAACTGGGTCTTGCTGAATATGCAGAGGAGGCTGTGTGGCACTTATTGCCATTACGCGCGAGGTAAATGCTGCCATACGCAATTGCGAATTGTCTTTTTTGCCAAGAGTCAGTATCGACATTGCCCTGGCGCTTCAACAGCATCAACATTATCAATCGGCATTGTCTTCCCTCGGCTGTGAGATCGTCGTCGTTCCGACGGAACCGGGCTTGGCGGATTCTGTCTTTGTCGAGGATACCGCGATAGTTCTGGATGAGATCGCAGTGTTGTTGCGGCCGGGCGCTGCAACAAGACTGCCGGAGGTGGCGGGTGTCGAGAGCGTTCTGCAACAGTACCGAATGCTCACCTCAATACAGCCGCCCGGCACCTTGGATGGTGGCGACCTGCTCCGCATCGATAAAATCATCTTTGCCGGGCTCTCGACGCGATCGAATCAAAGCGGTATCGACCAGTTTCGTGACATTGTCATGGACTATGGATTTTCTGTTAAGACAGTGAAAACGACGAAGTGCCTGCATTTGAAGTCCGCCGTTTCGGCAGTTGCGCCCGGCACGCTTCTGATCAATCCGGACTGGATCAGCAGCTCTACTTTCGACGACTATGAATTGATCGATATTGATAAGGAAGAAGCGCATGCCGCCAACGCACTCTTGGTGGGGCAAAGCGTCATTTATCCGTCCTCGTTTCCACGCACTACAGACAAACTCGTGACGCGCGGCATCAATGTGATACCTGTTGATATGTCGGAACTGCAAAAGGCAGAAGGTGCAGCTACTTGCTGCAGCCTGATACTCACGACTTCATAATAAAGATCGAGTATCTGATTTCCATATCTGCTCCTGGTGAAAGCGGACGCTCAAAATAAATCTGTGGTCAAGAACCGATCTGAACGGCCGGTGGGCCCCCGTAAGCAGTCACTCATTTGGTGATAAAATCAGCGTCTGGTATTGACCCAATGGTCTTGCCTACGTTTGTTGGACACCTGAGTTTGGAGTCGTAGTCTCTATGAAAAATCCCTTCTATCTAGTGGCATTCTTGTTGGTGCCCCTCTATTTGGATGCGCAATCGCAAGATTCATGGTCCCCTGAGCAATCACAGGTTCTTGCGGCAATGCATCGGCTATCGGCAACCACCGCGCCAGATGGCAAAGGTGCTGATGAATACGCTGAGGTATTGGCCGAGAACTTCAGTCGATGGACTACAGGAAGTTCCGTCATCAATCGTAAGAAAGAGTGGGTTGAAGGTGTTCGCGGCTGGTTCGATGACGGTTGGCGTGTCATCGACCGGAACCAGACAGTATTGGAAATCACAATCAGGGCGGACGAAGCATTCACACGCCGAATCGTCGAGGAAACCTACCTCGGGCCTGACAAAGAAAAGACAATATCCAAAGCGGGCCTCGCTGAAACCTGGGTTCGCTCTGACGGTAGCTGGCTCCTTCTTCGGGTCAACGTCGACGTGCTTGACAGTCAATGAGCGACCGTCTGCTTATGGCCGTAAGCAGCTGTCGCCGTGGTTAGAACAGGAACACTTACAAAACAAAATCGTCCTTCGCTATCCGCCTTCTCGAGCTGAGCCAACCAAAGAACCGCGTCTGCATCCTTGACACCGTTACTAATAGCGTAAGC
Organism: Woeseiaceae bacterium; assembly: GCA_013138675.1. Taxonomy (GTDB): domain Bacteria; phylum Pseudomonadota; class Gammaproteobacteria; order Steroidobacterales; family Woeseiaceae; genus UBA1847. The sequence continues at coordinate 6,211 of WTCH01000293.1, forward strand.
CCCAACGAGCTTGGCCGCCCATGACGCGTAGGCATTCTCGTGCATTGTGCTGTTCATAAAGGCAATCGGTTTTTGTGCTACCCCTGCAAACCCAGCCGCTTCTAGTTTTCCGGGCAATTCCGGCGGCAGCATCTGATGCGGACAATGCTGGCGCCAAGCATCGTGCATTTTTTTGTTCAACACGGGTTCCGCGCCATGAAATCGCCAATGATCCCATAGTACCGACACTAGGGCGGCCTTCCCGCCAAGTTTGAGAACGCGCCGGGCTTCGCGAATTGCGCCGTCTACATTTGGGATATATTCGAGCGTCTGGATTGATGCCAGGCGGTCAAATTCGCCGTCATCGAATGGCATGTCTGTCGCGTCGCCTTCCACTAAGTGCACCGCACTCAGTCCAGGACAGAGTGCGCCGGCCGATTGCAATTGATCTTTACTTGTATCAAAGCCTACAACACGACCAGAATCTCCAATCGCAAGTGCAACATCACGTACGAGATGGCCACCACCACATCCGAGATCGAGAATCGACTGACCGGTTTTGATTCCAAGAGCTTCAAAGACTGCCAAACGTCGCGCCATGCCTTCAGGGCTATCTGAGAGTTTCCGCTGCCAGAGGCCAATATCCTCACCGAAATCCATTAGTTACTCCTTGCATTCTCCGCACTGAGGCTTGGTGAAACTCAGGAGATATTGATCTA
>WTCH01000101.1 GCA_013138675.1 Woeseiaceae bacterium
TATACGGTTGAGCGAGTCTTCGGCGTTTTGATGATAGTCACCGCATGTGGCATGGCGTTTGCGCATGGCTCGAATGACGTTGCCAATGCGATCGGGCCCGTGGCAGCCGTTATCGGAATCGCGACGAACGGGAGTATCGAAGCGAAGTCGGCTTTGCCTATCTGGGTCCTGGTGCTTGGCGGTGCCGGTATCGTCATCGGCCTGGCGACCTTCGGTCGCCATGTGATCGCGACGGTCGGCAAAAAGATCACTCAATTGACGCCGAGCCGCGGTTTCGCGGCAGAGCTTGCGGCGGCAACGACAATCGTCATCGCGTCCGGAACGGGCATGCCAGTTTCTACAACGCACACGCTCGTTGGTGCGGTGCTCGGTGTTGGGATGGCGCGTGGAATTGAGGCTATCGACCTGAGAGTGGTTGGGCGCATATTCGTGTCATGGGTCGTCACCATTCCGGCAGGTGCAATTCTTGCTATCGTGTTCTTCTTTATCTTTAAGACGGTATTGCCGTAGCCGGAGTTTTTGACAAATGCGCCGCCTGATATTGCTGTTATTCGTTCTGCAGTCGGTGTTCGCTGCCGCGCCGCTCGGTGCCCAGGGCATCATCGGCTACAACGAGGTCCACCATCCCGAGTACAGCAAGACCGGCATGGTTGCCGCGCAGCATCTGATCGCCGCCCGGATAGGGACAGAAATCCTGGCTGATGGCGGCAATGCCGTGGATGCGGCAGTGGGAGTCGGATTCGCTCTTGCCGTGACCCTGCCGCGCGCCGGCAATATCGGTGGCGGCGGCTTCATGCTCGTCTACGATGCGGAATCGGGAGAAACGACGGCAATCGACTATCGGGAGATGGCACCGCTTCGGGCAACTCGAGACATGTTCCTCGATGAGAATGGCGACGCCGACCCCATGCTGTCGCGCAGCAGCCATTTGGCTTCAGCCGTTCCGGGAACGGTTGCGGGTTTTTGGCAAGCACACCAGGATTTCGGGAAACTGCCCTGGAAACGGCTCGTGGAACCCGCCATCAGTCTTGCCCGGGACGGTATTGTTGTTTCGCGCGACCTTGCCAATCAGCTCGCTCGCCGCAAGGAACGTAATTGCCGTAACGAGGCAACCTGCAGGTACTTCTACAAAGCCGGTGGCGAGCCTTACGAATATGGCGAGCGGCTGGTGCAATCCGACCTGGCCGATACACTACAACTGATTGCCGATGAGGGTGCGGATGCGTTTTACAAAGGTGCGATCGCCGACAAGATCGTGGCCGAAATGGAGGCTGGGGGAGGCCTGGTCGACAGGGCGTCACTGGTGGCATTCAAACCCGTCATGCGCGACGCGATTCGCGGTGAATATCGAGGCTATGAGATCGTGACGATGCCGCCGCCGAGTTCGGGCGGTGTGCATGTGTTGCAGATGCTCAATGTGTTATCGCATTTCCCGATTGCTGAAATGGGACGTGGAAGTGCTGACAAGATTCACTTACTTGCCGAAGTCATGCGACTGGCGTACGCGGATCGCAGTGAGCACCTCGGTGATCTGGATTTCTACAACGTTCCCATGGATTGGTTGCTGAGTGACGAGTACGCGAACCAGATGGCCGAATCGATCGACATGAAGTGGGCGCGTCCGTCGACGGACGTGTCCGCAGGCGTGCCGCCGCTGCCTGAGAGTGAAGACACGACGCATTTTTCTGTGATGGATGCCGACGGCAATGTCGTATCCAACACGTACACGCTGAACACATCTTACGGCTCTGCAATCTCTGTGGCCGGAGCCGGATTCCTGCTCAACAACGAGATGGAAGACTTTGTCTCGAAACCGGGTACGCCAAACGTCTACGGTTTGCTGGGTGGTGAGGCCAACGCCGTCGAAGCGCTTAAGCGGCCGCTGAGTTCCATGACACCCGTTATCGTCTTCGCCGACGGCGAGCCCTGGTTCGCGACGGGCAGTCCGGGAGGTAGCAAGATTATTACAGCCGTCCTGCAGATGATTATCAACGTCATCGACCACGGCATGAACATTGCTGATGCTGCGCACCAGCCGCGGATGCACCACCAGTGGTTTCCCGATCGACTCGAGGTCGAAATAGGGTTCGGTGTGGATACGATTCAGTTACTCGAAGAGCGCGGCCATAAAGTTGTCGTCAAGGGCTCGACTTACACGAGTTTGCAGACAGTATCCTACCGTGACGGATTCTTCCGCGGTGCATCAGATCCCAGGCGCCCCAATTCCGGCGCTGCAGCGCCGCGGCCTGACTAAATTGCTCGAATCTGACTAAATGCGACCGAATTCAGGCGCGGCTGCACCTCCGAACGACTAGACGGCGCGCAGGTACCAGTCGAAGTCGAGCGGACTGATCACGTTGTGGTACTCCCGGCACTCTCCGCGACGGTTCAGGGCGTAGTACTTGCAGTATCGTTCGCCCAGGTACTCGGGCAGGATCTTGCTGCGGGAGAACTTGTCGATCGCATAGTCCCAGCGATCGGGGATGCCTGTCTTTAGCGTGATCGATTCACCTTCTTCAACCATTCGACCGGGATCGCACTTGTTTTTCAGACCGTAGTGCACGCCGGCCGCGATTGCAGCTGTAACCAGGTAGGGATTCGCGTCAGCGCCAGCCACTCGATGTTCGAAACGCAGATTCTTCTTGTCCGCCTGCGGGATACGAACCGACACGGCGCGATGGTTTACGCCCCAGTTCGGTTCTACCGGCGCAAAGTTTTCGGGTAACAGGCGCCGATAGGAATTGGCCACCGGCGCGAATATGGCGGTGGCTTCAGGCATCGTTTTCAACACCCCCCCGACCGCGTGACGCAAGCGTGCTGAAAATGGCGGAACGGCCAGCGAGTCACGACCGTGGGAGAAGTAGTTCTTGCCGTGGCGGTCTACGAGACTCATGTGAATATGCAGGCCGCTGCCGGACTCTTCGGCGAATGGCTTCGCCATGAAGCAGGCGACGTAGCCGTGCTTACGTGCGA
>WTCH01000342.1 GCA_013138675.1 Woeseiaceae bacterium
ACACGTGTGCCATCTCGTGCCACAGCGTCGTGCCCCACTGAAATTGCTGCGAGGGCCGTCCGGACGGCGAGTCCATTGCTATGACGTAGCCAAACGTCGCACCGAGAATGCCGAGGCCCGGCATGCCTGCGGTGCGTACCGCGAAATCTTCATGATCCGGGTACATCTCGATCACAACCGGCTCACGCAGATCGAATCCATAGCGCTCGGTAAACACGGCGATACTGTCCCGTGTGAGTTTAGTGGCGTAGGGCGCAATGGCTGCCGATTCATCCTCGTGGAGACGCAATACAATTGGAACCTCACCCTCCACAACGGGCGTGTCGCCTACAAGGCGAAAATCGCTGTACGAATCCATGAGTCGCAGCGTGTTCACAGCGCGTGGGCTGAACGGGTCCAGCCGGTAGGCGGTCTCGAGATGTTTTCGTGCGCGTGTCATCTGGTTATCGCGCAGCAGGTTGATGCCGAGTTCTTCGTGCGCTGCTGCGAGGCCAGGCTCAATGTCCACGGCCTTCTGATACATGTCGATGGCAGCGCGGTAGCGCCGCGTGATCATGTAGAAGTGTGCCGGCATTGCGTAGATGCCGCCGAAATGCGGGTTGTACTGCAGCGACAACTCTGTCCAGTGGTTACTGTTGCTATTATTGAGGAGGTCCATGGAGGCGCGCAGTGCGTATATTTCCAGCGCTGGCCAATCGGTGTCCGTTACAAGTTCATCGGCTTCGAGTAAAGCGGCAGCAGCCTCATCGTAGTTGCCATTTTCCAGGGAAACACGGGCCGCGAGCAACCACGCACCAAGCAGGGCACCATCGTTGAGTGTTGTGCCTGTCATGAGTGGATCGAGATAGGAATTGGCCGCGTCCTCAAAGCTGTCGACGAGTACTCGCGCTGCACCCAGCATCGCGAAGGCATTGGCCGGGTCTTCATCGAGAACTTCGCGATAGATGTTCATGGCTTCGCCATTCTGGTGTGACGCCGCAAACAGATCGCCCCAGCGGACCTTGGTGGTGTGGTCATCAGGTGACTCCACTATCGCAGCGCGAAACCACTCATTGGCCTGCTTGAGATTATTCAGCGCCCATGCGGCTTCGGCCTTGGTCGAAGAGGGTGTGGTGCTGCGCAGTAGCTCCGCGTAGCACAATCGGGATTTCTCAGTCTGGCCACGCCACTGCAGCTGGTCGCAATCGAGAATCGCCGGGTCCGTCACGGCCCCGTAGTGGATGCCGCGAGCAGCAGCGCTGACTGGCAATAGCAGGCAGCCGGCAGCCAATATGGCCAATACGCGGCTACTCGTTCGCACCCAGTTCCTCCTGTCGCGCCTCAATGGCGTCCTCGACCCGAGCGAGTTCGAGCATTTTCTCGAGCAATGCAGACTGGTAGTCCGCTTGCGGCATGTCGTCGCGGCCCAGTCGCAGAGTATCGATTTCTGCGTTGAGCGTATCGCGGTCGGCGATCAGTTCGCCGAGCGCCGTATCGACGACGTTGGGTAGCGTGCCGCCTAGTCTCGCCAGCGCCATGCGGTCGGCACTCTGACCCTCGAGGCGCGCGTGTTCAGTCGCCATTTGGTCGTTACGCTCGAAGTGATCGCTGACCTGCCGCTCGGCAAAATCAAAAGCCTCTTTGACTGAAATTCTCTGGTTCTTGTCGACGTCCGCGCCGGGGTCGCCGAGTGCGATGGCGAAGTAGTCGCCGAAGCGTGTCGCATGGCGTTCCGCACCACTGCGCGTCGCAAGCACGACGATACGATCTTCGTTCGCAACCAGGTCGACCATCGCGCCGCTCGAGCTGCTCGTGTTGACGAACACCTGGTCCGCGGTGCGCATTTCGTCGAGACTTGCCGCAATGTCTTCGCCGGTCAGATCCGGGCCTGGAATGTTGAACTTGTACTCGACGTCGTCGTAGCTACCGTGCCCGATCAGGAACAGGGCAAACTGATCGCTCGACCGTACCTCGGACTGCAGGGACTTGAGGTGCCCGAGCACTGCGTCGCGCGAGGCTTCGTCGCTGCGAAACACGCGTACGCGCTCTCTTTCCGTTACAGACCGCAGGGCCATACTGATGGCCGTGACCTGGCGATCGAATTGTTCGGCGTAAACCTGATCGCCGGGAAGCCCTTCAACCACGACGGCGTGCAGCTCAGCGAAGGTCAGTGCAGGGAGCAGCATCAGTCCGGCCAGGCTTGTAAATCGTCTCGTCAAATCGTTCTCCAGCGGCGTCGCAGCAACCACTCACCGAACTTCACGACAAACAACAACAAAAAGAGCGCCGGTGCATCCCACACAGGCCGCAGAATCTGCTCCGTGATGCCCGCATTTGAGTAGCGCAGCAGGTCAGGCAGGGCGCCGAGGTCACCCGGTTCGAAGTACTGGCCGCCCGTTGCATCGGACAGGCGCCTGAGCAGCGACGAGTTTCGCCGAATATTGAAGTATTCAGCTTGCCCGGATTCAGAGTAAACGCTCGTTCTGGCAACATGAATCGCCTCGCCATCGCGCTCGGCAATTGCTTCGACGTACCAGGTTCCGGTTTCGCTCAGTGGTGCGTCGGCAACGTGAACGGCGGCGTCCTCCTGGCTGGGCAACAGGTCCAGCGTGTAGGTGTCGCCATCCTCGTGAGACACCACGGCAGACACGTGAATTCCGTCAACCGGCCTGAATGCATCATCGCGAAATTCAGCCCGCAACTGAATCTCGGTCGCGCCCTGGCTGCCATTCGCTGACAGGGAGATACCGGCCGGTGCGCTGGCGACCAATGCCCGCATGAACTGCCGCCAGAAGGTTTCGTGACTCTGATCCTCCAGCGGTGAACTCATCTGCCATCGCCAGGTACCACCCGTGGCGAGGACATAGACGTGGCCGCGGCCGTAGGGCTGGGTAATCAGAAGCGGCTGAGCGCCGGTTTCGGTTACCACGTTGAGCAGCGTCATCGCCGCCGGTTTCATAGTGCCCGTTGCCTGGTAGTCGGCGACTTCCGGAAGGCCCGCCCAGACAGCGCGGTTCTCCTCGACCGTTGCAGCAAGGCGCAGCATCTCGGTGTCGGCGCCTTGAGGTGTCAGCTGGACCGCGGCTTTCGTGCGAACAAACGAGTTCACGGACGAGGGCGGCAAACGAGACGGCAGCAGGTCTGCAATGGCCGACTGGCCCCAACCACCGTTGCCCAAACCGTTTGGCCCGGCCAGCATCAGGAGGCTGCCGCCACGCTCGCTGACGAAATCGCCGATGATCTGTTGTTGCTCATCGCTCAGGGATGCGGCCT
>WTCH01000296.1 GCA_013138675.1 Woeseiaceae bacterium
CTCTTGTGGGGGCGGCTGTTGTAGGAGCGGCTTCAGCCGCGACAGGTAGTGGCTTTTGTAGGAGCGGCTTTTTTTGTAGGAGCGGCTTCAGCCGCGACAGATATTGGCTTTTGTAGGAGCGGCTTCAGCCGCGACAGGTTTCCATTTCTGGACAAACTACCACGTTCAAATTGTGGTTGAGTCCATAGCCACTCGGCATCCTATGCCAAGTGAACAACCACTCGGTGCGCGACCACAGTCTCCGCAATGGGCGATATTCTGAGCCCGGTCGAATTTACTTTGTGACCTCGTCCTGCTACCGCAGAAAGAGGCTATTCGGTTCTGCAAAACGCGCAAACGTTCTTATGGACGAGTTTGTCAGACTAGGCAGCGAGAAGATCTGCGAGAACCTCGCTTTTGTTGTCATGCCGGACCATTTTCACTGGCTGGTACAGCTTGCCGACGAGACATCATTGTCGGAAGTCGTCCGTCTATTGAAAGGTCGTTCTGCGCGAGCTCTGAACCAGGGTCAAGTTTCGACGAAGAGAGCCTGGCAACCTGGATTTCATGATCACGCCGTTCGACGTGAAGAGGACATCGAGGCCTTGGCAAATTACTTGATTCAGAACCCACTCAGGGCGGGTCTGGTTGAGAGCCGGGATGAGTATCCGTTCTGGTGGTCAGTTTGGCACCCTCGAACCGGCTGTCGCGGCTGAAGCCGCTCCTACAAAAAAAGCCACTCCAACACCTACCTGTCGCGGCTGAAGCCGCTCCTACAACAGCCGCCCCCACAAGAGCCGTTTATTCGCGCGTGATGCCGACAAGGCGATCGACGTTGCGCCAGCCTCTGGGCAACAGCCCCCCTCGGAGGGCCCGCTCACCGTAGTACGAATCCGTGTCGTTCCACTTGATCGTCATGATGCGCGAGCCGCAGTAGACCTGCAGGTCACCGTCTTCAGGAACCACCGCTGCAGCAATCATCCTCTCCTCGCCCGTCTTGTATTTCTTCGACGGAATGTTGATTAGCTTGTTGCCTTTGCCCTTGGCAAGCTCTGGCAACTCATCCATCTCGAACATCAACAGGCGGCCGATACTGCTTACTGCCGCAATCAGGCATTCGGTATCTGCTGGAATCGGTGCCGGAACCACGGCTTTGCCGCCCAGCGGTACGCGCAGAATTGCCTTACCCGCCTTGTTTCGGGTCACGAGGTCCTCGAGCGTCGCGACAAAGCCATAACCCGCATCACTCGCGAGCAGGTATTTCTCGTCGTTATCGCCGATCATCGCACCACAGAACTCAGCGCCGTCGGGTGGCTTGAAACGGCTCGACAGAGGCTCGCCCTGCCCGCGCGCCGACGGCAAGGTGCCCGCAATAACGCTGTAGACACGCCCCGTGCTGTCGACAAACATCGCGAGCTGATTACTACGACCCTGCGCTGCCGCAAGATAGGCATCACCTGACTTGTAGCTAAGCGCCAGTGCGTCAACTTCGTGGCCTTTCGCCGCACGGGCGAAGCCCCGCTGGGACAGGACAACAGTTACCGGCTCGCTCGAAACCAGCTGCGTTTCATCAAGCGCCTGCGCAGCCTCACGCTCGACAATTGCGGTACGGCGATCGTCACCGTAGGCCTCGGCGTCTTCAAGAATCTCTTTTTTGATCAGCGTCTTCAGGCGTGCAGCGCTGCCGAGTGTTTTATCCAGTGTTGCGCGCTCTTCATTGAGTTCGTCCTGCTCGCCCCTGATCTTCATTTCCTCGAGCTTGGCGAGATTGCGCAGCCTGAGGTTCAGAATGGCCTCTGCCTGCATATCGCTGAGTTTGAATTTCTTCATCAGCACTGGCTTGGGCTCATCTTCCCTGCGAATGATCGCAATAACCTCGTCGATATTGAGGTAGGCAGCCAGCAGGCCATCGAGAATATGCAGCCGGTCGGTAACGATCTGTAGCCGGTGCTGTAAGCGGCGTGTGACCGTGTCCTTGCGGAACTTGATCCACTCCTTAAGCAGACTGACGAGGTCGAATGCCCGCGGGCGGCCCTCGAGGTCAATGATGTTCATATTGACGCGGCAGGTGCGCTCGAGTGATGTCGTCGAGAACAGGTGAGACATCAATTCATCTTTGTCGACGCGATTCGAGCGTGGCGTAATAACGAGCCTTGTCGGGTCCTCGTGATCGGACTCGTCACGCAAGTCTTCAACCTGGGGCAATTTCTTGGCGCGCATCTGCGCGGCGATCTGCTCGAGTATCTTGCCACCGGATATCTGGTGCGGCAGCGCCGTGATGACGATGTCACCCTTCTCGACTTTGTACGCCGCACGTAAGCGCAATGTGCCACTGCCGGTCGAATAGATCTGCTTGATGTCCTCGCGCGGTGACACAAGTTCGCCACCGGTCGGGTAATCCGGGCCTTTGATGTGTGTCATCAAGGCAGACACCGTGGCCTTGGGATTATCGAGCAGGTGAATCAGCGCGCTCGCGACTTCATTGAGGTTGTGTGGCGGAACATCCGTCGAAAGCCCAACAGCAATACCTGTGGTGCCGTTCAACAACAAATTTGGCAGACGCGCCGGTAGCACAACCGGCTCGTTCATCGTGCCATCGAAGTTCGGGACCCAGTCAACGGTACCGTGGGCAAGCTCCTGCAACAGGCTCTTCGCGTACGGCGTAAGGCGCGATTCGGTGTAGCGCATCGCGGCAAATGACTTCGGGTCGTCGGTCGAACCCCAGTTACCCTGGCCGTCAACGATCGGGTAACGATAAGAGAAGTCCTGCGCCATCAACACCATTGCCTCGTAACAGGCCGAGTCTCCATGCGGATGGAACTTGCCGATGACGTCGCCGACGGTGCGTGCTGATTTCTTCGGTTTCTGACCAGCCGAAAGACCCAGCTCACTCATTGCGTAGATGATGCGTCGTTGTACAGGCTTGAGTCCGTCACCAATCTGCGGCAATGCACGATCCAGGATGACGTACATCGAATAATCGAGATAAGCCTTCTCGGTATATTCCTTGAGTGGTTGTTGCTCAACACCCTCGAGATTCAAACTGTTTTGCATAGGATCGATCTCTCTTATATCTCGGCCAGATTGCCTTTGGTCTCGAGCCATTTACGGCGATCTTTGGCACGCTTTTTCGCTAATAGCATATCCATCATTTGGTCGGTCTTGTCATTGCCACTGACCGTCAGCTGCACCAGTCGCCGCGTGTCGCGGTTCATCGTGGTTTCACGAAGCTGCGACGGGTTCATTTCGCCCAGGCCCTTGAATCGCGTGACCGTGACCTTGCCGCGCATCTTCTCGGCCTCGATGCGATCGAGAATGCCTTTGCGCTCGCTGTCATCGAGCGCGTAAAAAACTTCTTTGCCGACGTCGACGCGATACAGGGGTGGCATCGCGACATACACGTGTCCGTCAAGAACAAGCTCACGGAAGTGCCGCAGGAACAATGCACACAACAGGGTCGCAATGTGCAGACCATCGGAGTCCGCGTCGGCAAGGATACAAACCTTGTGATACCGCAGATTGTCGAGAATGGTGTCACCCGGATCGATACCGAGTGCAATGCTGATGTCGTGTACTTCCTGTGACGCGAGTATCTCGCCAGAGTCAACCTCCCAGGTATTCAGGATCTTGCCCCTGAGCGGCATGATCGCCTGGGTGTTGCGATCGCGCGCCTGTTTCGCAGAGCCTCCTGCCGAATCACCCTCGACAAGAAAGATCTCGCAGAGCTCGGGTTCCTGCGAGGTGCAGTCGGCGAGCTTGCCGGGCAACGCCGGCCCCGACACGATCTTCTTGCGTACAACTTTCTTGGCGGCTTTGAGGCGCTTCTGCGCTTTGCCGATGGCCAAAGTAGCGATCTGGTCGCCGGTCTCCGGGTGTTGGTTAAGCCACAGGGAAAAACTGTCTTTGATGACGCCCATGACAAACGCAGCCGACTCGCGTGATGAGAGGCGTTCCTTCGTTTGTCCGGAGAACTGTGGATCTTCGAGTTTTGCGCTGAGCACGAAACTCAGGCCGTCCCAGACATCCTCGGGAGCGATTGCGACGCCGCGCGGAAGCAAACTGCGGAAGTCGGCGAACTCGCGGACCGCATTGGTCAGGCCGGTACGCAAGCCATTGACGTGGGTGCCGCCTTGCGGCGTCGGGATCAGATTGACATAGCTTTCCGTAACGCTCTGGCCACCATCGGTCGTCCAGGCCAGGGCCCAGTCAACGGTCTCATTGTTGCCGGAAAGACTGCCCGAGAACGGCTCTGCCGGCAGCAATTCGGTCGCGCCAATCGCCTCTGTCAGATATTCCTCGAGCCCACCCGAGTAGCACCACTCCATCTTCTCCTTGGGCTTCTCGACTTTCAGGCGAACCGTCAGCCCCGGGCACAACACAGCCTTCGCTTTCAGTGCGTGCTTGAGGCGCGATACTGAAATCTTGGATGAGTCGAAATACTGCTCATCAGGCCAGAAGCGTATGGTCGTACCGGTGTTGGTTTTTCCGACCGTGCCAACTGTTTCAAGTTTGCCGCGCTTCTTGCCGCCGGCAAAGCTCATGTTGTATTCCTTGCCGCCGCGCCGAATCCAGATCTCGAGATTCTTTGACAGTGCATTCACGACCGACACGCCAACGCCGTGCAGGCCACCCGAATACTGGTAGTTATCGTGATTGAATTTGCCGCCCGCGTGCAGCCGCGTCAGGATGAGCTCGACGCCGGGAATTTTTTCTTTCGGATGTTTGTCGACGGGCATGCCGCGACCATCATCGGCGACTTCGAGCGAACCATCCTTGAACAGAGTGACTTCAATTTTCTTGCAGTGACCTGCGAGAGCTTCGTCGACACTGTTGTCTACGACTTCATGAGCCAGGTGATTTGGCCGTGTCGTATCGGTATACATGCCGGGCCGGCGCCATACAGGCTCCAGCCCGCTAAGGACTTCAATGTCCGCCGCGTCGTATCGTTTCGCCATCTATCCTGTGCCAGAGGTTGCCCAAGAATCTCCGGAAATACCGGTCGAAGCTCGGCAGGATTCTAGGCTAGTCGAGGTCCCCGAGCAATGAGAGCCGGATATTTTCGCTGACTGGCGAGATTTCGACCTGGTAACTGTCATGGTCGATACCAGCCGCCAGGTGTGCGCCCTCTTTCAGCGCCACCGCCATGTCCGGGGTCAGTTCGAAGCGCAGGAAGTGCACTGCCGATGTTTTGGTCTCATCAGCGCGTTCGAGATCTTCGTCGGCAATCGCATAGCTGCGCTCAAGGTCTCCGACCTGCACATACACTTTGTCCTCGATGCCGACGAGTTGCGTCAGCATCGCCCGACGCTCTTCTTCTTCAGGAAACTCGACCATAAACGTCGCCTTCCAGTTGGAGCCGTCGGGAATCAGCGGGTTGTAAGCCTCGAGCTCGTCGTTGATGCCGTCCGTCTCAAAGATTCGTTCAATGCGCAGCATTTCCTGAACCTGGTACTGCATCGTCATGCGATCTTCGAAGTACAACGCGGCGTTTGTGCCGAGCGCGAGCCGGCGATTGCGTTTGTGCGCAAGTACACCTTCGCGGAACTCATCGCGAGCCGATGAGTACTGCTCCAGGCTGTAAAGATCGTCACGCGTCAGTTTTTGCATGGTCATCAGATTCCGTAAGCGTGCTTGAGAAGTCCCATTGGATTCTCGGCACTGTGATCATCGAGGCCCTGCGTAATCTGTTCGGCCGCCATTGGGCAATCGCTGGTGAAATGATCGGCTTCTGCTTTCTTCACCTTGTTCACGACCGGCCGCGCAATCTTCTTCGAGATATCGTGGAACTCTTTCTTCACGGCGTAGGTGCCGTCGTGACCAGAGCAACGCTCGATTGCATCAACCGTCGTGTCTGGAACCAGCTGCAGGATGTCGCGTGTCTTGAGACCGATGTTCTGTACGCGCAAGTGACACGGTACCTGGTAGGAAACCTTGCCGAGTGAGTTCTTGAACTCAGTTTTCAGCTTGCCGCCCTTGTGGCGCAGCATCAGGTACTCGAACGGGTCATACATCGCGTCGCGCACTTTCAGCACGTCCGCGTCATCCGGGAACATCAGCGGCAATTCCTGCTTGAACATCAGCGTGCAGGAAGGAATGGGCGTCACTATGTCCCAACCGTCATCGACCATCGCCGCCAACACAGGAATGTTGACCTCTTTGGCCTTCGCTACCGCGTCGAGATCTCCGAGCTCCAGCTTCGGCATGCCGCAGCACACTTCTTTCTTTGCCAGCGCTACAGGTATGCCGTTGTGCTCGAAGACATCGACGAGGTCGGTATCGATCATCGGATGATTGCGATTGCCATAGCACGTTGTGTACAGCACAACTTTGCCGCGCGTGTTCTCGGTTGGCTCGGCGCGATTGCCTGACGCGTTCCGACGCGTTTTTAATCGCTTGCGCGCCGACTTTGAATGGTAATCGGGTACAGGGGCATCGCGATGCACGCCCAGCGTGTTCTCAAGAAGACTACGCCCTGCTTTGCTCTTGTTGGCCGCGTTCACAATCTGGGCGACGACGGGAATGCCCGCTAATTTGCCGACCGCATCGGTCGCGCTGAGAATCTTGTCGCGCGTTGGAGCGCCCTGTTTTTTGAAGCGAGCCGCTTTGGCTCTGAGCATCAGGTGCGGGAAATCGATGTTCCATTCGTGCGGCGGTACATACGGGCATTTCGACATGTAACACATGTCGCACAAGTAGCAGTGATCGACGACGTCCCAGTAAACCGTCTTCGGAACCGTATCGAGTTCCATGCTCTCCGACTCATCGATTGCATCGAATAAGGTCGGAAAAGAATGACAAAGATTGAAACAGCGGCGACAGCCGTGACAAGTATCGAACACGCGCTCAAGCTCCTCGAAGAGCTTGGGCTCGTCATAGAATTCGTCGGACTGCCAGTCGAGAGGATGGCGAGTGGGAGCCTCGAGACTCCCCTCGCGATTGTTGGACATGTTAGTCGTCTAGTGAGTCAAGAGCTTTCTGGAAACGATTGGCGTGTGAGCGCTCGGCCTTGGCAAGCGTCTCGAACCAGTCAGCAATTTCGTCAAAGTCTTCGTCACGAGCCGTCTTGGCCATACCCGGATACATATCAGTGTACTCGTGTGTCTCTCCTGCGATAGACGCAGCGAGGTTCAGCGACGTGGAACCGATCGGCAGACCCGTGGCCGGATCGCCCGTCTCTTCGAGGTACTCAAGATGGCCG
>WTCH01000220.1 GCA_013138675.1 Woeseiaceae bacterium
TCACGACGCCATCAGGCGTGAGTTCGTAAGCCCAGGCAAGGAACAAGGCAATGGGCAAGCCGATCAGCAATACGACGATCAGCATCTTCATCACCCAGACGGGCGCATCGAACGCGTCGGCGGCCAGATCTGTTGCCTGGGCAATCAGCCAGCCGGCAATGATGTACGCGATCGCAACGCGAAATACATTGCGATAGCGAAGTTCCTCGATGAACCCCCGCATACGGGACCCTTCCCTGACCTAAATCAGCGGAAACAATAGCAAAAATGGCTGACCGTGACTTTTATATCGTTATTTCCTTGACGATCCTGCCTTGTCGCTATTTTTTGTTAGCAGGTATAATTAGCGGCGCTCCTGTCTACAACCACCAATCAGCCACAGAGAAGTTCGAAATCGTCGGACCGACAAAAGGGTACGTATCGCCATGAAGGCCCTGATCAAGTGGCTGAGGAAAATCTTTGTTCACGAGACCGGCTATTCTGTGGTTGACGAGATATTTGCTCCGATCGACCCTGATGCCGTTTGCCGCAGCCTCGATGTTGACGCGCATTCACGACAAGCCGGAAAACAGGAACTGCCGGCTACGGATGCGAAGTCCATGGATGCGACCGAGACCCGTATCGTTCACCTTTTCCAGGAGGACGTTCAGACCACAGCAAGAGGGGTGAGCGACAAGCTTCAAATCTACCGCCGGCAGCTGGAGCGACAGGACATTGAGGATGACCTGCAGGCAATTACCGGTATGCGAGAAAAGTTCGACGCCGGATCCTTGTCGATGATCGAAGAATCCCGAGACCAACTCGAACCGGCGATCGCTCTGCGAACCGAGCTGCGGTCTGACCTTGCCGCATTCAAAGACCATCACGAGATAAACAGAGCACCGGACTATCCGGAAAGCAAGTTCGTCTACTTTGCGGTACTTTTCGCGATTTTTGTTACTGAGTCGGTTCTTAACGCGTTTTTCTTTGCGGCCGGTTCGGACTTTGGTCTGCTCGGAGGTTGGATCGACGCCGTAAGGTATGCGGGCATCAATATCGCGATCTCATTCCTTATCGGTCTGGCGGTGATGCGGCAACTCAATCACAAGCGCTGGTCGCGCCGGGCCGCAGGCGCCGCGGGAGTTGTGATTCTTCTTGTCTCGGTACCTGTCTTCAATTTCTTCGTCGGCCACTATCGCGAGATCTTCGCCGTCGACCCCGACAACGCGCAAACGACGGCTGTCCGTGCGTTCCTGGACAACCCGGTCGGCCTCGCGACCGTCGAATCCTGGTTGCTATTTGCCGTCGGCTGCGTCTTCGCTGCAATCGCGGCCTACGAGGGTTACGCCATCGAAGACCCGTACCCCGGATACGGTCGACTTGCACGTCGCGTCCAGCGAGCGGAAGAGGACTATCTCGAGGAAAAGCAGGATATCAAGAAACGCCTGTCCTATCTTCGTGAGGTCACCATCGACGCGCTTGATAAGCTGCGAGACAAGATCGTGAGAAAGCAAGACGAACTGCTGGATTTGTCCGGGCTGGCGGACACCATCCGCAGCAAATTCGACATGCACTTAGCTTTGCTCAAAAAGTCGTGCAATGTTGTCCTGTCGAGATACTGGGAAATCAACACCCGTGCCAGGTCGACCGAGGCGCCGCAGTATTTTGGCGAGGAATGCGACATCACGGCGACACTGAAGCTCGATCTTCCAAGCACGATATCGTTCGAGCAGGTGCAGGATAGAAGAAGCACGATTTCGGGGGTGCTGAAGACAGCGGAGACACAGCGATCGGCGGTTGAGACGGCGTACGTCGACTACCTGCGGCAGCTCGACGACGCCATCCAGCAATTCGAGACGGGCAGGCGGTAGCGATGGCCCGCACATCAACGAAGCAAAAGCGGCAGGCCAGAAACCGGCTCAAAGGGATTGCCATCCTCTCCGTCAGCCTGGTTGCGCTCGGCGTGGGCACCGCAGGCTATGTCTATTTGAAGCAGTCTCGTATCCAGCTCGATGCGGAGACGCTTTGCCCGAAAACGGGCCCAACGTCCATCACTGCGATCCTGATCGACTCGACGGATCCGCTCGCAGCAGTGCAAAAAGACTACGTGCAGAAGTACTTTGACGAGTTCTCTGAATCCATTCCTGACGGCGCCATGGTCTCCATGTACTCCACAAGTGCATACTCGGAGCAGCAGTTTGGGCCGACAGCGCGGCTCTGCAATCCCGGAGACGGCTCGGACGCCAGCGAGCTCACGGCGAATCCGCAGCGGCTGCGTCAGCGCTGGCAGGAAATGTTCCGCGAGCCATTCAGAAACATGGTCGAAACGGACATCGAGCGGGGCAGCGCCTCTCAGTCACCACTGCTGGAAATGCTCAAAACGCTGTCGGTAGATGCATTTCCGCTGAAAGATCGGGCTTCACCACTGCAGCTCATTATCGTCTCGGACATGCTCGCCAATACGTCGCAGTACAGCCACTACACGAACGACGTGAGCTTCGAGTCGCTGCGTGATCAGCCATACTTCGTGCATCTGTTTCCCAACCTGCGCGACGTCGACGTGCGGGTTCTGTATGTTGGCCGCGAAGGCCTGGAAGAGATACAGACCAGGCAGCATGCTGAATTCTGGGCTGCGTATTTCGAATTCGTCGGTGCCAGTCTCAAGTCGATCAAAAGGATCTGAGGAAAAGCAATGCGGCCGGAATCGGAGATTGCGCAGCGAAAGAGCCGGAAAACCCGCTCCCGGTCGTCCCGAACCAGCTTGAGGGGCGAGCCGCTCTTCATTGTCAGTATCGTGCTTGGATCTGCGGCGATCTTTCTCAGTGAGCCCTACGATGCGCCGTATGCGCTGGGTATTGCCGCACCCCTTGCGATCATGGGTATTTACATGATCGTCGGTCTGAGCGGATTCATCGATTCGGTCGATAAAGAGGCCTTTGCGGATTCCGTTTACTACATGGGCTTTCTGCTGACACTGGTCAGTCTTGCTGCCGCACTGTTCTACCTGCGCAATGAAAATCCGGAACTTGGGCTGCTCGTATCGAAGTTCGGACTGGCGCTGATTACCACCATCGTCGGCCTCACTGTGCGAGTCGCGCTCGTCAATTTCCGCGTCGATGTCCGGCAAGCGAGGGACCTGGTCGAAGAACAGCTAACGAATTCCGTGCGACGCTTCAACAGGGACGTGGAATTCGCCTGTGAGCGGCTCGAGATCCTGATGACAGGCACCCTGGACAAGATCGAGTCGACGGCCGCGGGCATGATCGATTCATCGGACGACACGGCCGCCACGCTCAAGGAAACCAATGAGTTCCACACTGACCAACTGAAAGAAATGTACGCGCGTGTCGGCACGGAGTGGGCGAGTTCAGTCACCCGGCTGGCAACGGTGATGGAGCAGCAACTCGCCGCGGCGGCGACGGAGACGATGTCCAAGATCGATCGGATTGGCAAAAAGATCGATGCCGAAGTCGACGCGTTCTCCATCGACGGAACGGGTTTCTCCAAGACACTTGAGACACCGCTCCAGGAGTTCGCGAACACTATCGATGACGCGAGACAGGCGTTGTCACGGTCGTCTAAGTCCCTGGTCGAAGACGTCGAATCGAGCAAAGAGACGTTTCTCAGGCTTCAGCAAAGCCTCAACGTGCTGCTGCATGCGGTAACGAAGCAATCCGAGCAGATGTCGGAGATAGTCGCCCGGATAGGCAAGGATGCCGAGAAAAGTCAGTCGGCCCTTGGCAAGCTGCAGAGTGACCTCGACAAATCGAACGAGGACCGGCGCGAGTGATGTCACAGGCTAAACAATGAGCGCCGATCGACGCTCGTTCTTTTTTAGTACGACCCTGAGTGAGATCGGCTTCATCCTCTTTTTCGCATTGCTGATTTTCGCGTTTTTCCAACATCAGAGAGACCAACTTGACCTGGAAGTCGTGGCGGCGGAGAAAGGGGAACTCGAAGCCTCGCTCGAGTCGCAGCAGGATGCGTTCAGCCGTATTGATGAGCGTCTTAAGTTCGCTTCCGACGAGGAACGAAAGGCGTTTTTCGACGAGCTTGTGCCGGTGCTCGAGCTGCAGGCCAGATTCGACGCCCTGAAGAAAGAATCGACAGACCGGGATACTCAACTCGCCGAGCTGACAGAGATTCAGGATCTGGTCTCCGACATCTCGGGGAACAGCGACCGGGCAGCGGGGGAAATGCGAGACGCGCTGCGGCTCAAGGAAGGCCTCGAGCAGGCATTTGGGCCCACGAATTCCCGGCCCCCGGATCTCGTTTCAGAGGTGATCAGGGCTCGCGACGTCATAGACAACTTCAACCAGAAAACGCCCGATCGAATAACCGATGCGGATTCGTTGGCACAGAAACTCGACGACTCGTTGCGGGCGCGAGATCTCGAAGGCCAGGTCAGAAACCTGACCGGTCGCCTGGGCGGCCGGGACTTGCCGCCTTGTTGGGCGCATCGGGAGACCGGCAACATCGAATACTTGTTCGATATCGTCATAACGGACACGGGGTTGCTGCTGACCTCGGCTGCGCCTGACTACAGGCGACAGGAGTTCGACGCCCTGATCAACACCGATCGTCTGATCCGGGGGCACATCAACTTGAGCACCTTCGAAACGCTCGCGGCACCGATTCTGGTCGTGACCAACGATCAGGACTGCCGCCATTACGTGCGCATCACGGATCGGTCAGAAAGCTCGTATAAGCTTACGCTGACGATAGAGGACTACTTCTACAAGTTCGTAAATCGCAGTCGAAGTGAAGATCTGTGATGGTCGTCAATCCAACAATTCGGTTCATTTGACAAAATCCCCTTGATGCCAGGCGCCCGGGTGATTGGCAGCGGCCATTCAATCCCCCAATGGGCCCAATCTATGCCATTCCTGCATCCTGCATCGAAAATACCCAAGGATCCCGGGCTGCCGAACGTTCAATCAGTAAGGCAGGGACGCATGCAGATGAAAAGTGACTTTCAATTGATCGAAATGGCGGTGGACGGCAACGAAGACGCGTTTCGGTCTTTGCTTCAACGGCATTGCGAGATGGTTTTCAAGGTTGCCTATAGATGGTGTGCCGTCAAAGAAGACGCTGAAGATATTGCCCAGGACGTAATGATGCAGTTGGCCGACAACATAAGAGGATTCAAACCGGACGAAGCCGCGTTTACGACGTGGCTTTACCGCGTAACGATCAACGCGGCGAAGGACGCGTATCGACGCAAACAGAGCCGCAAGAACAACGAAGGTCAGTATGCAAACGACCGCGACGTGCACAGTAGTGATAGCGCTGCCGAACAACAGCTTTGGCAACAGGAGACGACCAGGCTGTTGGATCGTCTCCCGGACAAGGATAAAGAAGCTGTATTCCTGGTCTTTTGCGAAGGGCTGAATCATGCGGAGGCGGCAACAATCGTTGGCTGCGCAGAATCAACGATTTCCTGGCGAGTACATAGCGCGCGAAAGAAACTGAAAGCGTGGACGAAACAATGACAAACGATGAGCTGAAAAACATGCTGGAACAACCGGATGCCCCGGACCTCGACGATGCAGCGCGTGGCCGAATCGTGACGTCAGCCGCGATTCGCTACCGGCATGCTGCGCGCGGACCCGAGACCAATACCACGGCGTCATCCGGCGGTTGGCTGAAAAGCACCTTAAAACCGTTTATGGCTGCAGCCGCGGCGCTGGTGCTGGTCGTCGCGATACAACATTCTCTTCCGGGCGGTAGTACGAATGGATCGGGAACGTCGGGCACCGACCGCTACAGCGCAGCCGTGTTCAGCGAGTACCAGTCACTTTTTCAGCATGAGCTGCGTGCTGTTGTGGCGCGCAACGGCGACGTTGATGTTGTCCTCGGTGGCCAGGCGTCGCAGCAAACCAATCCGCTCGTCATTATTCGCATAGAGGCCGATGGGCAGCCCATCTATATCACCGCCTACAGCGGCCAGACCATCGAAACGGAAATCGGTGGCAAGAGCGTTGTACTGGACATCCTCACGACCGCCGATCAGGAGGTCGTCCTGGCATCGGACGAGTTCATCCTTGAAAGGGGCGTTCTGCACGGCCCGGATGATTTCGTCGCGGATGCGCATATTCTGGAGGTCAGCTTGTGAGACAGCTCTGTTCGACATTGCTGTTGGCAGGTATTACGGCGACGGCTTTACCCTCGCTGGCGCACGATGCCGATGACTGCCTTCCGATGGACGCCGCCGAATTGCTCGTTTGCAGGCACTACTTCGAGGGCACGAGCATAGATCTGCCCGTCAGGGCCGTGCTCGACCGTTTCGGTACGGCATGCGAAAACTTGGTCGTCAACGTGCTTCAAAGCCAGGGACTGATGCTTGTCGAGCTAGGGGAGCCGCAGGAGTTTGATGCAGAGCAATGCTCGGTGATGACCAGCATTGCGCTGGATCTTCCGGACATCAGATCCGAAGTGGACATCCTCGTGCAGTTTTCTGCGCCGGAGTCGAAGCAGGCTCCCGAGGTCATCGCCGTGCGCGTATACCCGGACACGCTGCTTGACCCCCTGTCGGATTTCGCAACGCAAAACTCCCTTGTCGTACTTGATGAAGAGGGCGTGCTGACGGGGTTTCTGGATCGCAACGAGATCGACTACGCACATGCCTTCGACACGCTGTCTGGTGTTGCAGTGGCGTTGCTCGTGCAACCCGCTGAACACGAGCGGTTGCTCGAGGACCGCGACTTCGACGCTGTCATCATTTTTCTGGAAAAAGTCGTCGACTTGCCGCAGATACGCGCCGTGTCAGCAAACGGCCAGACGCGGGTCTATGTCGAAATGCCTTTGCTGCACGACCTTTACAACAGTCCACTGGCGCAGAAAGCCTTGCTGGACATTATTCGTCTTGCGACGAACCCGTCTTCCACGGATCGAGGTTGAAATGAATACTCTGAGACACATCGCACTAAGTTTTTTCATTGCCGCTTGCATTGTTGCGCCGCTGCCGCAAGCCGCGGCACAGGACGCCTACACCGTGGCCATCTTGCCGTTCGATACGAACTCCAAGCTGGACATGGATGACCTGGGCCAGGAATTCCCGCTCTTGCTAAACGCCTACATGTCGCAGTCGGACAAGCTGGCGTTTGTCGAACGTGGCCAGATTGACAATGCACTCGATGAAATGGCGATCGGAATTTCCGGAACCGTCGATCCCGCGACCGCGGCACAGATCGGATACCTGACTGGCGCACAGGTGCTGGTGACGGGCCGAATTTTTCCGGTGCAAAAAGACCTGTTTATCGTCGCCAAGATCATCGGTGTCGAAACCGGCCGGGTATACGGCGAGACGGCCAAGATTCCCTTGCGCGGCGACATGGATCAGGCTGCGCAGGACCTTGCGGCGAAGGTCGCAGAAAGCATCGAGACCAAAGGTGACACGCTGGTCGCGAAGGTACAGGCTAAAGAAGACGTCGTGGCGTCGCTGCAATCGATGCTGAAAGGCAAAAAGCTGCCGACCGTCTCGGTTGCGATTGAAGAGGAAAGCCTGGGGCGCGCGCTGGTCGATCCCGCGGCGCAGACGGAACTCCTGTACATCCTGCACCAGCTCGGGTTCACCATCATTGACCCAGCCGAAAGCAACGTCCGTGCAGATATCGAGATCTCGGGTGAGGCATTCAGCGAGTTTGGCATGCGTAATGGCAGCCTGGTCTCCAGCAAAGGGCGCGTCGAGGTCAAAGCGGTGAATGTCAGCACCGGTGAAGTCGTTAGCGTCGGACGTCACGTTGCGGTCGCGGTTGACCTGTCACGCGAGATCGCCGGCAAAGCCGCGATATCGAAAGCGACCACCAAGATCGCCAGCGCGCTGATTACGGATATCGTTTCGTAGCGGGCCTGCGCATGTCGCGATTCACGCAACTCATCTGTGCTCTGCTGCTCGCTGTCGGCGTGGCCGCGCCCGTACGCGCGCAGGACACCGCAGTGAGCGTTTTCGATTTCTATAATGTATCGCAAGACAAGCAATGGGAGTGGTTGAGCCGCGGCATGGCCGACATGCTGATCACGGACCTGTCCTCGGCCGAGCGCTTGCAGGTCGTTGATCGCGAGGGTCTGCAACAATACCTGGACGAATTCGAGTTGCAGGGCGGCGGGGTGCTTAACGATCAGACCCTGATCGACATCGGCAAGCTTGCTGGTGTTGATAAAGTCATTTTCGGTACCTTCCAGGTCGATAGCACGGACAACATTGTTATTCAGGCGACCTTGGTCGACATTTCCAGCCGGAAGGCTGAAACGGTAGTGAAGGTCTCCGGTGCCGTCGAGGATGTGCTCGATCTCGAGAAGGATCTTGCCCGACGATTGATCCGCGATTTCGGTGTGCCGCTGTCCGACCGGGAAAAGCGGAACCTGGCGTTCGCCTGGACTGAATCACTTGACGCAACCGCGCACTTTTATACGGCCCTCGGGCATTACGACCAGGGTGAACTACCGCTGGCTCTGGCTGAGTCAAGGGTGGCGGAAAGGATCGACCCGGATTATCTGCCGGCCCGCTTCTGGAACGGCCGACTGTACCTGGAGCTTGCCGAGTATGAGCACGCCGAACTCTACCTCACAAGACTGTTGCGAGAAGCCGGCGAACGACCGTACGAGCGCGCCTACGTTGTGCACTCGTCGCTGCTCCTCGCTCAGCTGTACGAGAAGTTCCTCGAAACACCCAACAAAGCGATTCCTGTGCTCGAGGCGCTAAGGAGAGACAAGCTCGACTCACTCGAGCGCGCGAACATTCATTTTCAACTTGCACGCCTGTATCGACAGGCAGGCCGATACACGGATGCCTACCACCTGTTCGTGTCACTGTACAAAATGACCGATGAGGTGAGCCTCACGCGGAAGTTTCGGATCCCGTATCGCAGCGTTGCTTTGTTCCCGACACTCCATAAGCTGCGGAAAATGGCGATCGAAAATTACCAGTCGTCTTACCTGCTGGCCTACTACAATTTTGAGACGCCCCCGGAACCACAGCCCGAAATGGTGTTCCTGACACCGGAACAGCCGGAGTACTCAAGGACAGAAACCTTCCAGGGCTACTTCTCGTATGCTGCGGATATGCCGCGACCGATGTTCATCGCGCCGAAGGGGCAGCGCTTTCGTGCGTTCACTTTCGAATTTCGCGGCAAGCAAAAGGACATATCGATTTTTCCGCTGCTGCACCAGAATCTGCGTTTCGACCTGATCGGACAAAAGAGCAGCCTGCCCGATCCTGAAGGTGGCGTATCGCAGTTTCGATACGAGGCGAACCAGGAAATGGTGCAGGCATTTTTCTTCGATGCGTCTTTGAGAGATCAGCCAGAAGGAAAGTTCAGCTGGCGAGTGAAAGCCGAGTTCATGGACGCCAACGCTTTTCAACCAGGCAGTGTCGAGTACTGGCATGACCTGCTACAAGAAAACGTAGCCTATCCCCTGTTGTTCGATACGCCTGGGCACAAAGGCGAGAAGACAACGCTCGCGGAGGGATATGGCGGCCAGCTTTGGGCCGTCTACGACACGCAGGACGAAGAGGAGCAAAACGATCGTGGCAAGGATAGCGATCTGTGGCTGATTGCCTCGCCGGACAAGAAATCATGGCGAGGCCCCCAACGACTGGTCGCGGTCAATTCCGTTGCCAACGATTTCGACCCGGTCCTGATACAGGACGGGCGCAGCCGGCTGGTGTTGACCTTTGCGTCCGATCGTAGTGGCAAAAATGAGTTGTGGCTCGCGATGTCGAACGACGGCGATCGCTGGCAACGTCCGCGTCGCGTCGTTATGCAGGATGGCAACGGCAAGGAACTGCAAGACCTGATCACGCCGGTTGTCTTTCAGGACCGCAAGGGAATCTACCGCCTCGCCGCATTTCACACCGCGACACAACGTGTCCTCATTTCGTCATCAAAGGATCTGCTGAACTGGGAGCCTGCTGCGTTTATCGAGCTCTCCGACATGCATCCGGCCGGTGGCTGGGGCGAGAAGGTGACGCTCGACTATATTGAAGGCAATGACGGCATCTACCGAATGATCGTGAGCGGCAATTTCTTCTTCGATTCCAAGGTGTACCTGGGCACATCGAAAAACGCACGTGACTGGCAAGTCGAGACCGCCGAGTTCGATGGATACAGCCACCCATCGCTCATACAGGCGAATGACGGACGATTCATGCTGATGCTGTCCAGCGGCCCCGACCAGACGATTTCGGAATACCCGATTCACTATGCGTCGCAGCTTAGTTCCAGGAACTGGAAAACCTGGGACGCGCCCACGTCTCTCCCGAGGATCCATTACCTGGCTGACTACTACATGAAGCCGTCCACGATCTTCCAGGACCGGGAAGGGTCCTACTGGATTGCAAATCATCGGCACTGGGGCGAGCAATTCCAGTTGTACCGCCTGGGCGAGTTTCCGGCGACTACGATTCCGGAAACATTCCCGGCGAAGCCCGGCGCGCACCCATATGCCCGTGCGCAGCTGCGGCGCGAAGAGCTGGAGCTCGAGGCGCGCCTGGATGGCAACAAAGAGCTCGCATTGTGCCTGTCCAATGCCAGGCATTATCAGTCGTGCCTCGACGAGCAGTCAGTGAGCGCTGAAAAGGAATGGTGGAAATTTTGGTGAGGGCAATCGGCATCGCGCTAATTCTTGTGTCGCTCATGACGCAAACGGTTTCTGCCGCGGATAACAGGATCATCGTCCAATCCATCGGCAACTCGAGCGGCGATCAACGTCTCGATCCGCTGAGCGACGGGTTCTCGGATCTGCTCGTCGCCTATTTATCGGCGTACGATGAATTGGAAATTCTGTACCGGGGGGACCTGCATCGGCTCTGGCAGGAGCTGGCGCAAAGTCGGTCGGGCCTGGCGAGTACGGATGCGATGCAAATCGGCAAGCTCGTCCAGGCAAATACACTCATCAAAGGCGGTTTCGTCAAAATCAACGGCTCGTTTCGGGCTACTGTGCATATCTACGATATCGCAACGGCGCAACTGCAATATTCGTTCGAAGAAAGCAGCAAAATCGAGGACGTCGAAGAACTTGCATCGTCAATGGCGCAGCACATCGCCGACAGGCTCATGATCCATGGCAACATGACAACGTCCGCATGGGTCGATTCATCGCCACTGATCAACACACATTTCATGAAGGGACTCGGCTATTACTACAACGGACTTTTTGATCACGCGGTGGCCGAATTCATGCAGGTAATCGATCTGGACCCCGCTCGCGCAGACGCACGCATGTGGCTTGGCAAGTGTTACGTCGCCGGCGGCGAGCATGATCATGCGCGCATCGAATTCGAGCGATTCCTGCAGGAATTCCCGAACCACGAAGACGGCGATACGGTAAGTGAGGCACTCAGCTTATTGGGCACATGATCTGGAGCGCTGGAACAGCCCCTAACGCCTGCAGGCGAAGGCAACGGACTTACTCGATCCGAATTCCGCCCGGCCTGTTTTCTGAAGACGCGTTACCGTTATCATCCAGAACTAATTCTGCCCGATAGGCGCTGACGCCAGATGGTCCAAATTGGAGCCTAATTGTAGTAGAAATGACCGGATAGAAAGAAAGATGTCAATTGGTGGGAACACGAATTTTAAGGATAGGCCGGTATGACAAACAAGAAAGAACTCCCATCCAGCGCGCAGGTCGTTGTTATTGGTGGCGGCATCATCGGCTGTTCCATCGCCTATCATCTGGCAAAACGCGGCATCGGCGATGTGCTGCTGCTGGAACGTAAACAGCTTACCTGCGGCACCACCTGGCATGCACCTGGTCTTGTCAGCATGCTCTGGCCCACGCCTTATCTGACCAGTCTGGCCAAGTATAGCCATGAACTCTACGCCTCCCTGGAAGAGGAGACCGGGCAGGCCACGGGTTACCGGCGCATTGGCAGTCTCTCTTTGGCGCGAACGCCCGCACGCCTGGAAGAGTTGCGCCGGACGTCCTCCATGGCCAGTGTTTTTGGGGTTGAGTCCGAGATGATCGACAACAAACGTTTAGCCGAGCTTTATCCGGAGGTCAACGTTGATGGCATTTTGGGAACTCTCTATATCGAGAACGATGGCCAAACGAACCCCGTCGATACTACGATGGCCATGGCTAAGGGTGCTCGCATGCACGGGGCCCGGGTGATGCAAGATGTAAAGGTCGAAGATATTCTGGTTGAGGACGGCCGGGCGGTAGGAGTCAAGACCGAGCAGGGCTCGATAGCGGCCGATAAGGTCGTTCTGGCAGGGGGTCTCTGGTCACGGGATATCGCCGCAAAAATTGGCGTCGATCTGCCACTCTATGCGTGTGAACACTTCTACGTGGTTACGGACGACATAGAAGGACTGGGCCGGCGTCCAGTGCTGCGAGATTTCGATCAGGGCGTCTACTTCAAGGAAGACACCGGCAAGATGATCGTGGGCTGGTTCGAGCACAACGCCCGCGGTTGCCCCATGGATCGCATCGCCGAGGATTTCGGTTTCGACGAATTCCCCTGCGGTATTGATGATGTCGAAGAGTACCTGATGCGGGGCGTTGCAACCCAGCCCTCTCTTGAGCAGGCGGGTATACGCACCTTCTTTAATGGCCCTGAGAGCTTCACTCCCGACAATCTGCATCTGCTGGGACCGACGCCCGAGGTGGATAATTTCTTTGTTGCCTGTGGCCTTAATTCCAAGGGCATTGGTGCCGGAGGCGGTGTTGGCAAAGTGATGGCGGACTGGGTCATCGACGGCCACCCATCGGGCGACATTTGGGAGTGCGACGTGCGCCGCCATCACCGGGTGCAGCGCGAGCAAGCCTATATCGAGGCGCGTATTCCGGAGGCCCTGGGTCACACCTACGCGATGCACTGGCCCTTCTATCAGTACAAGACCGCCCGCGACCGTATTCAATCTCCACTGCACCAGGTGCTCAAAGAGCAGGGCGCCTGTTTTGGTGAAGTGGCTGGTTACGAGCGCCCTAACTGGTTTGCACAGGGCGGTGCCAAAGCCGAATACAACTACAGCTACAAGCGCCAGAACTGGTTTGAATTTTACGCCGGAGAACACAGGGCGATTCGGGAGAGCGTGGGTATCTACGATATTTCCTCGTTTGGGAAATTCGAGGTTTCCGGGCCGGATGCCGGGAAGGCGCTGCAGTGGATTTGTGCCGGCGATGTGGCGGTGGAACCTGGCAATCTTGTTTATACCCAGTGGCTGAACGAACGAGGTGGAATAGAGGCAGATGTGACCGCCTCCAGAACCGACTCGAATCGCTTTATGATTACCACGGCGATTGGTTCTTTTAACAAAGACTGGTGG